>JAYEJY010000212.1:0-13098 GCA_034660795.1 Promethearchaeati archaeon
ATATAAGAAGCATTTTACGAAAATTCTCGCTGTTGTTTCTGAAGAATTTTGGTGGAATGATTATCTCTTAGAATATTTCTTGTATACTCGAGCCAATGAGTATTATACTAAGGCAAAGGATCTTTTAGAAGACAATCCTTTAGATCCGAGCTTATTAATGTCTATTAATTATGAAATTTCCCTGTGTGAAACGAACGCGAAGATTGCACTTGGGAAATTTTATTTAGAATTAGCCGTTAATACGCTTCTCGAAGATAAACATGCTAAAGCCTATGAATATTTTATTTTTTCCCAGAAACATTTTAGTGAAGCTCATGAATTTTTAGAAACTTCAAATTATAACACGAAACAAAATAAAATTCTCCAGTCGGTTATCGAGCAGAATTCTCAATATAGTCAATCTTTTGCAAAGCTGTTAGCAATTTCATGTTCCATTATCGAATTTACCACGGAGAAATTATCCGCCAAAAAATTGAAAGCACGAATAAAAAGCCTACATGCTCTTATTGAAGCGCCTTTGGAATCATTTGATTACATAAATCAGGCAGAATTCATTAATACCGTTGGATTCATCATCGAAAATTTGACTTTGCTTAGTAAGCATGAAAAATTGACGCAGGAAGACATTAAAACTGAAATGGAAAAGGGATTCAAACGTATGGGGCGTATTTTTGAGGGGCGGATTGATAGTATTAGTAAAAATTTCTTAGCGCTTCCTTGGGAAGAAGATAAGAAAGATCGACAAGTTAAATATAATTTTTGCGAAACTGAAACAGCTAAACTCCAAGATATTCTTATCGCTATTTTATTAATGCCCTCCTATGTTTCTAATAGGAAGGGGCTTATTGCTAAAACCCGCTCCCTTTTAGAGGTTATACAGAGTGAATTTTATCACTTAAAGGGGTTAGAAGAGAGTAATAATACCAAAGCCTTATGCTTATTTGTTAAATATTATCTAAAAGCAAAAGAAGCGTTTGATAACCTTTCACTGGGAAAAATCAAAGGACCACTTGAAGAATTCGTTAATACGGCTTTTATTCAATCCTTTGTCAAAAGTCATCTTAAAGAAGCATCTATTCTCCAAAATGGCAATCAATACTTTTTTGCCAGATACCTGTTACGTATTCTGCCGGATATTTTGGACATGTCGGAAATTACCAAGGCCCCGAAAGAAATAGCGGAATTATTAATCGAATATCATGGATCGTTATTTGATTCGTTAATAACCATTTGGGAACGCTTAACTCAGCATTATCAAGCTATTCTGGAGCATAAGCAAACCTATGATGCTCCTGACTTCATTGTTAATTGGGATTATATTGAGAAAAAGAAACACCATACCAAAGGAGCCTTACTTTTTTACAAATCATGTCAAGCTTTTGTGCAGGCACAAGAATATGCAAAATTGAAAAATCGTGTTAAAGCGGAAAAATTATTCCGGCAAGCAGATAAGAATGCGACTGAATCCGCTAATATTTTCAATTCGGTTATTGATAGTTTGAAAGGCGAGGTTAAGAAATTGCCGCAGGATTTGTATAGTTTTGCTAGCTATTGTAAAACTCAAAGCCAAAAAGTTTCCAGTGGTAAACCCATAGATAAGATACCTATTAGGGAATTTGTGGTTCTTATTGGTATTATTTCTGGCTCCTTATAATCTGCTTTTTTTCTTTGTAGCCAGTGTCTTCTTTTGCGGAGAGTTTAGCTAGTACTTCGCAGAGAGTTTTTAGAAGCTTTTTAAGTATTCTAGTTAATTTAGCATTAAAGGATTTTTTAATACTTAAGGAGTGTTTAACAAAATGCCTAAACCAGTTAGTTTATGTCTAGTACAAATGGGTAAAAAGGGTCTCGAATTAGTAAGAGCCTATCCAGAAGTTATCCCTGAGCAAGAATTAAACAATATTGTGCTTAAAAGCATGCCCATGGGATCTACTGACGGTGATTTTACCTCAAGTACCGTTGGCTCAAGTGCGATTTCTGGCTACATTTTTTCGGTCCCCAGTGAAGAACGGACAAACATTGCTTCCTTAATTGCTGTATTCGATTCGATGAATTATAATCAAGCAACTATCAAGAAGCTCTTTACTTTAACAATCCAGGAACTTCGGAAAAATGATAACGTTTCAACAGAAACACTTGCGAATATTTTACCTAGTATTTATGATGGTCTTCTCAAAGGGAAACTCAAGATAAAGATCTCTTCGATGAAAACTTTCAGTCTTGAAATTTCAAATTCGGATGAGGAAGAAGTGGAAAGAGATCATTTTGATGAGTTTGGAGAAGATGTCTGGCGATGAGAAATAACAAGCGGAGTAACTTATTACAATGTCATTATTAAAACGACTTTTTGGTTCAAGAGTAAAACAAGTTAACTTATCTATCTGTGGTCTAGACAAAGCAGGGTAAACCACAATGGTGGAATATTTAATACACGGAGAGTTCCGGGAAACCATCCCAACAAGCGGTTTAAACCGTGAAAAAATCTCTCTCCCTAAAATTGAATTAGACATATATGACCTTGGAGGACAAGAAGTTTTCCGGTCAATGTGGGCTAATTATAATGAAGAATCTGACGGCTTAATTTATGTCATTGATTCCAGTGATTTTGAGCGATTTGAAATAACTAAAGATCAATTTCACACAATCATTGAGTCACAAATTAATCCCCAGATACCTGTGTTAATTCTTTTAAATAAATGTGATTTACCAAATAGAATCAGTTTAGATGATTTTATTGTACGGTTTGGTTTAGATGATCCCAGTTTACCATTTGAATGGGCTCTCTTTGAGACTTCTTCTATCACAGGGGAAGGCATAGTTGACGCTATGAATTGGTTAGTAGACTTTTTTGAGGATGATTAAGCTATGGCATATACAATACCATTTTGGTTTGCACTTATTCAAGGATTCATTGTTTCAGCAGCATCATTAATTTTCATGATCGTCATGATTTTGAACTTTTATAAGAAGAAAACAATGGGTACCGCGTTATTAGCTTTCATGTATGGTTCAATGTTCTTTACCCAGCTTGGAAACACACTTTTTATTCTATTTTCTGCAATTAATCCGTATACCCTTATTCAAAAGATCTCTCTTGTTGGTTATCTTAGTTCCTTAGCATTAGTGTACATTTTTCTCTATTTCTTTGCAAGCAGACATATACTCAAAGACAGCGATATTATGAAAGTTATTACAAGCATATTTGTCGTTGGGGTAAGTTTTGCTATTATTGCTATTGTTGGGTATGAACTCATTGCAGAAGTTCCAAATCCCGTATTCACATATACTCATGAGCAAGCAGCAACAGGTTTATCACAAGTCCTGCCAAATGTACTTGCAAGTATAATTGTCTATGTACCCTTACTTGTCCTTGTGCAATTCCGTTTACTAATTAGTATGACTAGAACATACCTTTCTAAAAAACAAAAAGATCCTATCCGACGAAGAGGTTTCCTTTACATTCTACTCTCTGTATGCTCGTTATTTATTACTATGTTATTGACCGTGCTCTTTACTATTGAAGGGATTTCAAAAGTAGGGATTACTGTGTTGTATGTCGCCCGAGCTATTTTTGTACTCTTAACATTGTACTTTAGTTATGTCGGTTGGATTCTACCCAATTGGTTTAAACGCCGCATTCGCAAGAAAGCTTGGATTTCTGATAAACTATCTACGGATTCCAAACCAACCTCACGGCATGTAACCTCAAAAACAATGATCCATGAGAAAAAGATTATCAAAGAAATTGTAAACGAAAGTTAATTTCTTCAGATAATTCTTTTTTTATTTTTTTTTACTTTTTATATTACTTTTGCTCTTTTTGTTGAGAAAAAAATTCCTGGGAAAAGCAGAATGAGTTTTTCTTTTACAACCAATCTTCCCGGATAATTTCTAAGGCTGTGGGATCAAAGCCAGCAACGATATCTTCTATTAAATCCAATGCTTCTTGACTTACATCGTTGCGAATTAAATCAAGGGCCTGCGACCCAATTTTTGCTCGTTTACTAAATTCGATTAACATTCGTGCAAAGTTGACTAGCATCTCTATCTTTAAATTAGCCGCATACGCTCGAACTTCAGGTTCTAACGCTAATAAATCATCAATGAAGCTTTGGCAGTAAGGACAACTTTTACCATTGAACACTTTATTCTTTTCTAAATCAACTATGACGGTTTTGTCATCATATTTTTTTGTTAATTCTACCTTTGTCCCAATTATGCGTTTATCCTTTTCGACTTTCGTAGACCATTCAATTGTTGCAGTATATTTTGTTGGTGTAAATAAGTCAATAAGTCGGACAAGTTTTTTAACAATCTCTTTCTTGTCACCGGCAACAATTATTTGTTTGCTACATAAAGCTGCATGAATGATTTCATCTGTTTGGTTTACCTTTTTAGTGAGGAATTCTAATTCCGCTATTTGTTGTGGGAGAAACTTATCCTCTTCCATATCATGGACAAGGGGGGAGACAGTTGCTTGTCGAACACTATAATTTCGGTCCAAGATTATTGACATAATCATTTTTTTATCATCTGGACAATGATGAATTGTTGAGACCTGATATAATCCACCAACATGTGGGAGTAATTCTTTGGTCGATATTTGGAACTCATCGGTTTTATTACAACGGTTACACAATGCTCGCACCGTTATTATTGAACTTGTTTCCGTACTTTTCTGCTGATCTTTCTTTGGATTCATGAAAAGCCCACCTTATACTTTCTGGGCTATCATTGTGCATTTAATCACATAAAAAATTACCTTTTGAGGATTTTTCCGATAATATTCTCCCTCCCTTTTGTGCAGAAAAATGTAAAAAGAGAAAGATATTTTAGTAGAATCGTTTCTTTTAATAATTACGAAGTAAAAACCTAGTTGATTATAAAGGGGTCAGGACTTTGATTAATGTTAAAGCCTTCGATAATGTCTTAAGTAAAATCATTAAAGCCGAAGCAGGCATCAGAAAAGTTATCCTTGTGGATAGGACAGGATTAACCATTGCCCATGTTTCGAAGTTTTCCTATTTCCCAATTGATGTAGATGGCGTTGGAGCTATTGCTAGCGCTGTATTTGTTGCTAGTGAAGAACAAGGAGTTAATCTTGACTTGGGCGATCTAAATATTGTCTCTTCGGAATTTGGAAAAGGAAAGATTTTTGCTGCAAGCTGTGGCAAAGGGATTCTTTGTGTCATTACTGATAACGATGTTAATATTGGATTAGTACGTCTTGTTTTGAAAAGAGAGGCTTCGGAAATTGAACAATTATTGAATGAATTCCTTTCGGAGAAAATAGCCTTTTCGTCACCGCAACCTGAAGAAGCTGCAAGCGCCTCAAGTGCGGATGAATCGATGGATGATAATTTAGAAGAAGCTCTTAAAGAACTTGAGAAATTTTAACAAATTCCTTTACATATGCTCTCGAAACTTAGCAGGTAAAAAAGGGATATTAAATTAGCCCTCTTCCTTTTTCTTCTTTTCTTTTAGGACGATGAGAATATAATCATTTTCAGGTGCGACTAATATTTCACCTTTTGTTGTATCAATCGTAAAAAAGTTTAATTCTCCTTCTTCTAATTGGTCCACTGTTTGCGTGGCCTTTCCCACAAGAGAGGATACTAATGCTGCAACTGATTCTGTTTTGATGGTATCAATATCACTTGATATGGGGAGTCCTTCGTTATTGGTTATTATTACTCCTCGAACACCGTCAAATGCAGAAAGTTTCTTTAGGGTTGCATTAAATTGCTTTTGTGAAATCATTAGTTGTCACCATATGTATAGTATTACGATTCAGTCTTTAAAATTTATTATATTAACATTTTTGCGTTGCTTTTAGTATTTTCAATCATTTTTTTCTTGGATGTCCGCATTCTTACTGGGCCAATAATTACCTTTTTGACGGTTTTTTAGTTCTGCTTTTTTACTTGCATTCCAATTGTCAATGACCGAAAAATAACCGACAATTCGACTTATACCATACACATTGGTGCTTCCACAATAAGGACAGGCTGGTGCTTCCTTTTTTTGATGATTTACAGACTTCTTATCTGACTCTTTACTTGTGGTAGAAATTGTAAGCACTTCCTGAGCAGAACTTTCTACTTTCTATAGTACTTTTATCCTTATTATGATAATAAAACCTCTCGTTTATTTGTTTAATTAGTAAGACTAATATTTTTTTAAGTTCTTAAATTAGCTAGTATTATTTGGATGGAGTAATAATTGAAGTGTTATTCATTAGTTGGTAAGCAACTTAAAGAATGCGGTCCAGAGGATTTGCTAGAAAAACCTCTTGGATTGATTGTGGATGAAGCTGAGGAGATTATTAGATTAGTTATAACCAAGGATGCCCGTCCTAAACAGCGAGAACTTCTTGTCAGATTATCTTCTGATTTTAATAAAGAGGAATATGCAGGGGTTTTATTAGTTTCTCATCTTGAAAATCCTGATCTTATTAAAGATTTTTTGAAGGACATAAAGAAACAGACCGCTGCGGAAGAAGAGCCGCCAGAGAAACCCAAAAAGGAAGCTTCTAAGAAGAAAAAGCAAGCAGCAAAGGAAGAAGCTGATACTGTAGATGAGGAAGGGTTGGAAGAAGTTGGACCGAAAATTCTTCAGAGGTGGGATCCAGAATTAGTAAAAAAATTGGTGAATTATCTTGATGGGAAAAAGATGGCACTTCTCAAAGAAATTATGGACCATTTAGAGACGACCGAGGGTGAAGCATATTGGCTGACTCAAGATCTTATTTATTCTGGCATTCTTCCCGGACGATGGATAGGTTATTCTAATGGGGAATGGGTTTATCAAATAATCCATGATCAACCACTGAGTAAAAAAACGGATGCCTCCTCAAAAAAGAAAAAAACGAAGAAATCCAAAAAAGCCTTTTCCAAGAAAAAATCGAAGAAATAATTTTACATACTACTTAAACGTTTTTTTGTCAATAGTGAAATGTTTAAGAGTAATTAGATATATACTTGTATACCCGATTAAAAGGTAGTTTATTGATGGGTTTCTCATCTTCCCTTGTCTAATATTCATTTGGAGACAGATGCAATGACTCTCTCAGAACCAACCGCCACGAAACTTGTTAAAGATTTCTATAATGCCATGAGAGGGTTTATTGTTATTGATGAATCTGGTCTGCCAAAATACGAAGAATTTCTCACCGAAGAAAAAATCGACACTATTCTGTTAGCAGGGTTACTTTCAGGTTTACAATCGCTTGCTGAAATTGTGAGTGAGGAAAGAATTCACACTATTGAAACAAGCAATTCTAAGTTTATTTTTGAACTTCGCTCTCATTATTTCTATGTTCTTTGGATTGAAAAAGCCCTTTCGGATATCGCTCTCTATGAACCTCTTATTACAAAGATTATTTCTCGGTTTGAAGGGGCAAGTCAAAAAGATATCGATAAACAAGTTATCATCTCGAATCTAACGGAAACCCCTGATTATGAAAAGATTGGGCAGCGTCTTATTAAATTTAACACCGGCTCTTCTTCTGGAACATATAGGAAATTGTTAAATGATCCCCAACGTGACTTTAATCCTTTGAAGGTGGCTAAGGAATTAGCTGGTGTCAACGGTCTTCTGATTATTTCTGAAGAGGGGTCAATAATACATTCAGAATTCCCGCATGAAAAACCTTTATTTAATTTAGGCCCTTTAACTAATTTCCTAGTTGGCCTTCGGCAATCAATTCAAAATCTTGATCCTGGTGAATTAGAGGAAATAACCACGCAAAACTATCGTTTTATCATAAAAAATGGCGAGGATTATTTTTATGTATTTGAGGTAATAAAGGCATTAATGAATGAACAACAATTAATGCAAACCATTCGCAAGATTATGGGTCGTTATGAAGGGTTGCGTCGAAAGGATGCAGAAAAAATCGAGGTTTTACCAAATTTATCAGCTATACCTGAATATGAACTATTAGGACAATTATCACTAGAAATGAGAGGGTTACAAGAGAAAAACCAACAAACGAATACCTTACATCGGCAAAAAGGGAAATTGTGTTTTGGTGATGAGGAACGCCAGTGGAAGAAAGAGAAAAATCAACTGGCTAATTTTATGGATATTTTTGAAGAGGTGTTTTTAGCAGGAGTCATTCAACCTGACAAGCGTTTTTTCGTCATTAAAAGGGTCTACGATATTAATGATTGGATGAACTCTGCTAATGCTTTACAATTTACTGATTTACAAGCTAGGGTCGAGAAACTGGCAAAGACAAATGTTTTGCGATTATCTCAAAACGGAAAGGAGTTCCGTATTATGGCTGTTTCTGAGAAACAGCTCTTATTTGTAGTGCTTAATGAAGAAAATTTAGCTGCTGATCGCTACCTTTTACGATTGCAAAAAATTTTGAAGAATCTATAATCAGTAATTACTGAAACTCATCCAATGTTTGCTGGATTTTTGGATGGGGAATCCCTTCTATTTTTCTAATTCCTTGATAGCGTGCTTTGGTGCCTATTTTAAGCTCACCATAACTTCCATCAAATCCCGGAGGGTCAAAACAAAAGTTGCCTTTCCGTACTTCTAGAATCTTCGTTTTTAACTCCTCATCAACTAATCCTTCCAGTATTTTTTCTAGATAGGCACTCTCCATGGTCCAGAGTTTACATTCGTTCTTGATTGCTGTTACAATTTTCAGATATTCCCTTCTCACTGTTTTTGCTCGAGCACTTTTAATGCCTAAGGCATTTGCAACTATTTCAATAAGAGGAATCATGTGATAGAATTTTCGTTTTTTGCCATATTGTTGCCCAAATTCCCGTTCAGAGCCCTGTGCAATTGATAACTCAAGTGCTCTTTGTAAAACACCGGGTTCCATTGTGGACCCACAAATTGGGCAAACCATACTTTTTGGCACCATATCAGGCGAAAAAACACAATATTGATGTTCTTTATGATCACGTATTCCCCCTCTATGCCCTGTTAAGAAATATCTTCCTTCGGAAGGGTGAAATTCTGCTGTATAAGCTACTTTGTCGTTTCTAATAGCAGCAATAAGTTGGTCATAAGAGAGCTCTTCTAATTCAAAACAGGTTAATTCTCGTCCTAAGCGATTATAGGCTGCTGAATGGGCATCACTATTTGATAAGAGGGTTAACTCATCTAATTCGGGGATCAGCGCAGTTATCAAGGGGTCTGCACTTAATCCTGTTTCAAAAGCATGAATGCGTTCAGCTGCATCTCCAAAAAAATCACGCATGTAGGTAATGCTTGGTTTCGGGCCATAAATTCCTAAGGGAACAAGGATGTGTGCAGGGAAAAATTCAACACTAGGGTCAATATCTAATAAGGCATGAATTTTTTCAGCTGTCTCTTCCACGGAATCGCTAGTAATAAAGGGGCGTCCCATTGAATTTTTGACTTTATAATGCTCAAGCACAGTTATAGCTTCGTCAACAGCTTCAAAATCGGGCCATAAAAATACACAATGAGTATTTTTCCGGTAAACATCTATTGGCCCAGTAAAAGCTAACTCTGTTTGTAAGACAAACTTTGTTTCCAAATCCACTGGCTTCTTGGGTTTTTTAAGTTCTAAAAGCCCGTTTTGTTGTGGGTCATGTAATTTCTTTTTAAGGGTTTTTAACCATGGCGGATACAAACAATCGCCCGTACCAACAATTGTGACCCCTTTATAGGGCATATTTTCCACGGCGGTTCGAAGATCAAGACTACCTGTCCCACCAGCATATGATGAATGGCAATGTAAATCACAGATTGTTCCTGTTTCAGCATCAATAGCTTGGTCAGATTGGGATTGGAAAGTTTTCATACTAGTTCATTTCATAATTCCTTTAGTGTTTTATAATCTTCCCTCCTCTTTATCTCAAAAACAGCATATTTTAATATAAACAGTGTAATTACTAGCTATGCGTTCTGAAGAAGAAAAGAATAACCCTCCTCTGACTAATTCTTCTCCTGAAGAAATTCCAGAGAGTACCAAAGACCTTCCCTTTTTTCTTAGTTTAAAACAGGCAAGTTTCAACAATATTATCGTTGGTAGTATTGCTTTAACAATTTATTTTCCAATAGAATTCTATTACACTGGACAAATTCTTCATAGCCGGTATTATTTTCATGTTATGTTAACTGTGGGGTGTTTTCTTCTGCTTCCCTTGCTTTACTTAACGTTCTTTTATATTAAGACAGGTAATTTTGGGTGTTACTTTTTAGCCACAAAAAAAGGCTTAACTACGCCCAAAATAATTAGTAGTCTTGCTCAAGGAATTGCAATGCATGCTGGAATTTTTTATCCGTGGATACTTTTATCGCAAAAATACCTTTCGGATGTCACCCCATTAAATTATTATCTGCCAGATGCACAAGCTTGGGTCATTCATCTGCTTTTTTATGCTCTAAATGTGCTAATGTTTGAATATTATTCTAAAGCATTTGTCCAATTACAATTCACCGAAGCAACTAGCCAAGTTTCACTTTATAAGGGAAAAATACAAATAAAAGGAGGAAAATGGCTTGGATTTATCCTTCAAAATCTAGTCTGGCTTGCCGGTCACATTCAAGAATATTTTTGGCTAGATGATTATATAGGTTCTATCAATGCTGTTTTTTTCATTCTCGTTTCTGGTATTTTAACTGGATTAACTGTTTTAGAAACCGAAAATATCTTTGGCGTAGCAATAGGCCATGTCTTATTGAATCTTTTAATAATGATTTCTTTTCATTGAATGTGGCAAATTATTCCTTATTTTTGGAAACATTCAAAAATGAACACATAAACCACTAATTTAGAAAATGCTTGGGCCGGTAGATCAGCCTGGAAGATCGTCTGATTTGCATTCAGAAGGCCATGGTTTCAAATACCATCCGGTCCACCAATCTTTTTTATCCCACACGATCAACGCTTTTGCCACGTAAATAGAGTTTCATTTTTAACTCTGACATCAAATCTGCCCGGATAAATGTTTCTTCACTTACCCCTTCTGGAGTGACACTCAAAGCTTGATTTAAGTAGCGGTTTATTTCCTGGATATTGTCGACCGTTTCAGTTCCAATTGATTCACAAATAACGGTACTGAGATGTTCTGGGGACACTTTTTCAAAAAAGATGTCATATTGATCGATTTTTAAATGTCCTTCTCCGCCAATTTCGGCTTTTCCTAGTTTACTCATATATTCTGTTAAATTAATTTTCCCAAGGCTTTCTTTAATACTGTCAAGTATTTGCTCGTTTACCCCTTCTTTGACTGCTCCTACAACAATTTCGACATTTTCTGAGAACACTGCAATGGCAATAAATTCTGGATTATTATTCAAACTTGTTTCGATGATGTCCGTAAGTCTTTCGGCTGTTTTCTCTTTAATTTTATTCGCTTCTGTTTGTTCCATAGGCGGTGATTTTCCAACCATCGGTGGGCGTGTTTTTGGAGTTTCTTGTGAGGGTTTATCTGTTATTTTCTTTTCCGGTGTTGTCTCCGTTGTTGGTGGCACAATTGGCGGGCTGATACTGCTAGCTGATTGTTTTGGAGGTTGAGTAGGTGTTAGTTTCTGACTTGGTTCTGTAGTTAGAGGGGTTTTCGCGGTAGGTTTTTTAACTTGCACTTCTTTAGGTTTTGTGAGATATTCTTTCTCTTCTTTTTGTATTGCTGGTTCTCTTGGCTTCAGTTCTTTTGGTTTGCTCATTTTCTTTGGTAAAGTATCTAAGAGAATTCTTTGAAAGATTTGAAGTGAGGTGTAAGAATAAATGCTTGTAATTGTTTTAATTGCAGGTTTGGGTAATGTTTTCTCAAGGGGAGCTAACATTCTCGCGATTTTTTCAAGGTTTCCTTTTAATGTCCCTTCTTTCCCGGGGTCTATCTTATTAAAGAGAATATAGAAATTTGCATTAGCTAATTCCTTTTTGACACTTTTTGTCCACGTAGTTAAATAATTAATAGTCTCTTTGAAGCTACCTTCATTTTCAACATCTATAACATAAATAACTGCCTTTGTATCCTTAACGAGTTCTTTATTCCCAATATAGCCCTTTCTGTATTTTTTGGCTCCTCCAAGATCCAATATTTCAACATCAGAACGGAGAAAGTCGTGTTCATATCTAGCGATTCCTTTCGTAGGTTGAATTGAATCTAATTCATGTTTATTCCGTTTAAGGAAATATTTTTGATAGAGTGCAGTTTTGCCTGCAGCTTGAATGCCGATTAAGATTAATTTTTGCAAAGGAGCCACCAAAAAATTCTATCTTATGAGATTTTTTAATGCTTATAGGTTCTATACTCTATTGATAAATTATCTTATAGTTATAATTTCTGTGGTTACTTATGTATTACTTATTATTTTAAATTTTTTTTTAGCAGAAAAGTTAGTTTTTTTGTGTTTTTTTTTCAATACTTCCTAAATGTAAATGTTTTTTATACTGAGTATATCACTTTCTTTTATACAAAACTTTCCATCTTTATAAAGTCCCTTTTGGAGGGTTAGCTATTGATTCAAGCGATATGGATTATAAATGAAACTGGTCAATGCATTTTCAGTCATAAATATGTTCACATGGACATTGAGGACCAATTAGTTTCTGGTTTATTAACTGCTTTTGATGCGTTTTCAAATGAAAGTGGTATTGGTGGTGTCCAACAAATTGGTGGTGAAAACAGTCAATTTGTTTATGGCTCTACCGGAAAGATATTAGTGGCTGCTCTGGCTGATAAAATTGATAATGAAGAGTTAGTTGAAAAATTAATGCAAGATATTTCCCGAAAATTTCAAAAGAAATATGCTGATTATTTACAAGACCCCGCCTATATTGATGTGAATGTATTTGAGGGGTTTGAAAAGGAAATTGACGCTATTCTTTTCCCGAAAATTTTCCGACGGGGTGTTGGCTCTACAATTTTCGCTACTATTATTACGATGGCTTTTACTGCTGGCGTTCTCTTAATGATGATCAACTACATAAATGTCAGTAATGCTATCTTTCTGGTCTTTCTGGCTTGTGTACCAGGTCTTTTTATTGGCTCTCTCGTTACTTGTAAACGAAGTTATGCACTTTTATCATCAACAATAGGTATCTTGCCTATTATTGGTTTTACAGCTTATGTTATGTACATCAGTAATCCCCTTGAG
>JAYEJY010000213.1:0-2558 GCA_034660795.1 Promethearchaeati archaeon
TGATTTTACTATCTTAAGAAGATATGGTAACTTTTTTGAATACACAATAAATTAGTATTCAATCTGTGAAGTTCATGCTCAATCCAGAGGATATAAATTACGAAGAATTAGGCTTTAAAGCTGGGTTGGAAATTCATCATCAAATAAAATCCCAACGTAAACTCTTTTGTAATTGTAAACCTAATTTATGTAATGGAGAACCAGATTATAGATTCGAACGTTATTTTCGACCTGTCTTAGGAGAAATGGGTGATTTTGATGAAGGGATGCTAATTGAATACGAAAAGGGTTATCGGGTTATATATCATGCTTATGAAGATACTGTTTGTGTATATGAACAGGATGAACAACCTCCCTTTTGGCCTGATTATGAAAGTATATACGCTGGATTTGAACTGGCTCATTGGCTAAATTTCACCGCTTTTGTTGATGAAGTTGTTGTTTCTAGAAAACAATATCTCGATGGATCAATAACAACTGGTTTTCAAAGAACTATGATAGTTGCACGAGATGGTTATGTTCCTGTCAATGGAAAAAAAATTCGTATTTCTAATCTAACTGTTGAAGAGGATGCTGCTAGAAAAGTTAAAACAGAAAATTATGGTAGGACTGTTTATTACAATCTTGATCGATTAGGAATTCCCCTCGTTGAAGTTATTACAGATCATCGTGATTGTACCAATCCTCAGGATTTACTCCTCCTTGGTGAATATATTGGTTTAACTTTACGGATAAGTGGAATAGGTAAAAGAGGAATCGGAGTTGTTCGACAAGATGTTAATATCAGTATTGATGGTGGTAAACGAGTAGAAATAAAAGGTGTTCAAGATATTAGTATGTTTCCTCTTATAGCTGAACGAGAGGTTCAAAGACAAGATATGCTTCTTAAAATTGCAGAAATTTTAAAAAAGAGAAAGTTCAAAAAAGAAAGTATTGAGCATACCTATATTGACATCACAGATCTTTTTCCACAAAAAGAAATTCCTCAAGAGTATATCATTATGGGAATTCGTATTCCAAAATTTGAGAGAATTTTAGGACTTGAAATACAACCTGGTAAAGATTTTGGGCAAGACATAATTGAAAAAGCAGAATTAATTAGTGGTATTCCTAAAAGCAATATGTTTCATTCAAATGAAGTTTCAAAAAATGCTTTAAGGAAAAGAAATTTTGATAAAAATGAAAAGCATTTCTTTTTTGAACATGTTTCAAAAAAAGTAGATAAAAAAATTCGTAAAAGTTTAGGGGTATCTTCAAAAGATGGATATTTCTTAGGGTTAGGACCTCAAAAACGGGTTATCCATGCTATGAAAAAAATAGTTGAAAGAGCAAAAATGGCTTTGGATGGCGTTCCATTAGAAACCCGAAGATTATTACCGAATGGTAACACAGAATTTTTACGTGTTATTCATGGGAAAGATCGCTTGTATCCTGATACTGACACCCCTCCCCTCACTATTGATATTGAGCGGGTTCAAAAATTACAGAAAAAAGTAGAGAAAAGGCCATGGGAAATTGAGAAAGAACACGAAAAAAAATATGGATTTAATTATCAGCAAGTGAAAAAATTAATTCGACATAATAGGATTGATTTTTTTGAAGAATTAGTTGAAAAACATAATTTCCATTCAGGTAAAGTATATCATTTTCTTGAGGGAATCTTAATTTCATTAGCTAGAGAAGGGTATAATACTAGTAATCTATCAAAAGAATGGATTATTAAATTATTAAATGAAGCAAAAAAAGGTACTTTTGCTTTCAATCAAATTCCGGAACTTGCTAAGCTTATTTGTGAAAATCCAGATAAAAAAATGAAGCAACTACTTTCTGATTTAAAAATCAAAAAAGTATTAAAAAAAGACTTAGCAAGATATTTTGAAGATTCTTTACAAGAATACCACTCTCTAATTAAGAAATATAGGAAAAAAAAGTATTCACAAAAAAGGTTAGCGGATAAATTAACAGGCTATATTATGCGTCAAATAAATCACTCCATGCCTGGTAAATCAGTCCATCAATATATTGTAAATAAACTAAAGAAAGCATTATAACAAAGGAATGAGAAATATGACTGAAAATACATCCGAAAAAGGTAAACAGCGAAAACCAATTGGTTACAAAGGTAAATTACGTGAACGCTTAAGAGAAGAAAATATTGGTGTTTGGTCTGAAGTTAGAATTAAAAAAGGAAATGCTATTTACGAGGGTGTTATTTTACCAAGAAGTGAACATACCGCTGAAGGCTATCTTGTTTTAAAAGTGGATACGGGATATAATATAGGTGTGAAAATAACTGATGATTCAACTATAGAGGAATTCGGGTATAGGGAAGGAAAATATCAACTACCAGATGTGAGCGTTTCTTTTAGTGAGGATTTACCAAATGTTACCTTATTAGGAACTGGCGGTACTGTTGCTTCCCGTTTAGATTATCGGACAGGAGCAGTATTACCTGCCTTCACTCCGGAAGAGCTATTTAGTGCTGTTCCAGAATTAGTAAATATCTGTAATCTTACACCCAAAAAGATCTATGGGCTCTAATCAGAAAATTTCCAGCC
>JAYEJY010000214.1:0-2557 GCA_034660795.1 Promethearchaeati archaeon
TTCTGAAAGAGAAATTATTACCTTAATTCCGGTTTTTTTTAGAATTGCTATATCTTCATTATTTTTTGGTATTTCTGAACCATATAAGAGATCTTTTTTGAAACAGAAGATATCTAAAGGAGTCATGTTACTCCAACTTTTTAAAATATAATATAAAAATCATTCTTTTATAACTATTTTATACTACTTAACAGCTAATATTATTCTTTACCCCAATATCGTTTTTCAGCGCCTGCACTTTCTTGTCTTTTACGTTCTGTTTCAGGATCAACTAAATCAACATCTTTTTCATCTGGTTCTTTTTTCAGCCTATTTGCTCTAATATAATGTGAAACAATTCCGAGAAGAATGAGAACTGCTAAAACAATACCTAACGCTATATAGAGAGGATTTCGATCACTATGCCCAGGATTAACATTAAGCGAAAAAATGAAATAGCCTTCTGAATTTCCTTCTGTTGATATTTGGAAAAACAAACTCGAGGTATTATCAATCAAGAAGGTCTTGTTCTGTGACTCTTCTATATTCCCAGTTTGATTATTTACAGTAACTGTTATTGTTGCTCCGGTTTCCAAGAAAACTTGGACACTACCATTATATATACTATCTTCCTCTTCATCAAGATAGACTTTTGTTTCATTTGATAAGGTAAATTCTTGTTCAAAAGTGTAACCAGAAATTGCTATTTGAGGAAAAACTAATATTAATACGCTCACGAGAGTGAATAGATTGTAGATTTTACTTTTTACTTTCATTATTATCCACCTGACTTAAATTTTTCTTATTTTTGGGTAAATTTGTAATTGAAGCTAATTCTTGTTCTTCCTCTACTTCCTCAAGAGACTTTATTCCATCCTCATTTAAATCTATAACGACAAATTCTTCTCATGAAGATGTTTTTATTGTGGAAATTTCATCTTCTTCACTTTCTTCTTTTTTACCAAGTTTTTCTTTTAACATATTTTTATTGATAATTTTCACATCAAAATTCTGCGCTTGCAGTGAATTATAAAAATATCGAGCCATTCGTTCATTGGTTTCAAAAACAATATTTATTGTTTTTCCCGAATATAACTCATTAATAATACGTGTTTTATCATGTAATTGTGATAACAATGACAATCCCTTATCGGTATTTGGAATTGTTATTTTAAACTGGAATGTATCCAGAATTCCCAAAATCCTCTTTTTTAAGCATTCTAAGTTTTCCCCAGTAAATGCACTGATTTTTATTGGTTTTTCATCTAACGCAGCTTCTATTATTTTCTTTTTTTCAGGAATTTTTTGGGCAACATCAATTTTGTTTAAAACAGGCAAAATAGGAACATCTTCTGCATTAATAGCAATCAATGTATTTTGGGAAGCCAGTACTTTTCTTTTAATATTTTCTATCGAGTCATTTCCATCAATTACTAAGAGGATGAGATCTGCATCTCTAATCTCTGCAAGAGTTGCATAAAAAGCATTGATTAATTCATGTGGCAATCGAGAAATAAAACCAACAGTATCAGTAATCAGTAATTTTCGTCCTTTAATATCAAAGTCCCGTGTTTTCGTATTTAATGTAGTAAACATTTTTCCACTAACTTCTGTATTAGCTGGTGTGAGAGCATTCATTAACGTACTTTTACCAGCATTAGTGTATCCTGCTATAGCAATTAAATCAAAACCTGATTTCAGTCTTCTTTTTCTTCGCAATTCTTTGGATTTCTTAATTTTTTCTAATTTATCTTCTAATTTCTTTATAAGAGCATTTCTAGAAGTTACTGAACTATGGGCTTCATGGCGCGATGGGCTATGTTTTTTTAAAGCAGCTAGGCGTATTTGTGTTAAAGCTTCTTTTGAACCGGCATGTTTAGTAAAAATCTCTAAAATTAATTCAAAACGATCGATAATTGGTTTATGCCACATTTGCTTGAGATTTGTATATTGAACAACATCAAGTGAATTTTCAAGAATGACAATATCAGCATTTAATTCTTTAATTCGTCCTTTAATTTGTTTAGCTTTTCCCTTTCCTAAAAAATACTCAGGATTTGGCATAGATAAATTCTGTGTTATTCTATCGACAACTTCATAACCAGCAACATATGCTAATTCTGAGAGTTCTGCAAGATGATCTTCCTTTCTTCTATAAAACACGCCTTCTACCAGAATGGCTTTTAATTTTTTTGGAGAAGCAGTCATGGAAATTCACTCTTACAGAAAATTTTCTCAAGTTTGAGTACGAAAATTAAATACATGCACGTTTATTAAAATGTCTACAAGATTTATTTATAGCTCTTTTTTATAATTATAATATTACAGTTACGAAATCAAATAAAAAACAGGATTGTTTTATAGGATAGAAAAATATCATGAAAAAGTCCATTAGAAATTATGCTGATTTATTAGAAGAAGTATCCAAATTGAAAAAAGATAACCAAAATAATAAAATCATTACATTAATTGAGAAATTTCTAAAAAAACATCCTCAACATGAGGAGGCATTATTTCTTAAAGGATCACAATTATTCGAAAATAATGAAGAAAAAAAAGCAATAGAAATTTTTGATGA
>JAYEJY010000215.1:0-13082 GCA_034660795.1 Promethearchaeati archaeon
TGAAATTTGGGCAAGTAATCTAAGAGAAAAGTCCGACCAACAGAATAACGCTATTTTGAAAGACAGTAAAAAACCGGTCGCAAAACAAGCATTTTACAAACAAACTTTTTCAATATTTAATGAATAAAAAATATTATCAATTTTTCTGATTATAGAACAATTAAAGTTTATTAATCAATTAATTCCTTAACCTCGTCTAATATTTTTTTACAAAGTGTTTTATCTAATTCTTCTTGATTTGCCTCTGAGAGTTCTATATCATTTTGTTTAAGTGCTTCGGTTAATGTCCCTTTTACATCTACTTCCGTTATTAACATTCCTAATTCCAATGATAAGTATTTTAAAACCTGTATGGCAGCATCCAAAGGGTTCTCTAATTCAAATAATTTTCTAAGATATCGTTCTCGAATAGATACCCATAATTCTTGATCCGACATTTTTCTTAATTGTTCACCGATAGTTAGTTCTGGTTCTTGTTTTTGCTCTTCCATTTTAGTTAATTGGTTTTCTTGCTGAATTTTCGTTTTAGCTGATTCATTCATTATAACTGTTTCTGAATCTCTTGTCGCTGAGAAGTCCTCATTTCTCTTATAATCCTCAATATTATCTATCACCTTTTCTACTATCTCTTGAATTACAAGAAAGGTTTTTTCTTTCAAGGATTTATGAGGATATTCTTTATTAGCTAATGGAGAGCGCACATACATCATTTTATGTTCAACTTTTTTCAATAATTGAAGAATTGTAGCTGATGTTATTTCTAGTTCCAGTAAAATTCGTTTTAGTATATTTTTCGCAAATTGAGATGGTTTATTATGATGTCTTATTACTGATTCATCGTAGCTTTCTGTTAAAATTTCTTTAAAATGTTCCTGGAATTTTTCTTTGCTGATAGTACCAATTTTTGTTAGAAGAAGACTTAATCGATCGGTTATGATTTTATCTTGATGATTTTCTAATTCAGCAAGTTTCTTTTTCCCTATTTCTCGCTTATTTTTTTCCTCCCAAATATTGAGTATTTGTTCTGTTGCCCATTTTTCCCCTTTTCTCATTAAACATTGATTTTCTATGATTAATTCTGCTATGAGAATTTTATCCATATAAGTTTGATTTTCCGTTCTTTTTTCAAGTGAAGTTTTCACTTTTTGGAGTGTATTCAAAGCTTTTTTGACAAATCCATGAGCAGGTAATTCTGAGATAATATATTGCACTGACTCTACTTTCGATCGCAATTGTTCTTGAAGTTCATCTACAATATAACAAGCTTTTTCCTGTGCTTTTGCTTGCATTAAGCTAATGATAGTACAAATAGCTCTCCGATAGTTTGACCGTGGATGATCTTTCAACCAAGCATCTATGAGTGGTTCTATTACTTTTTTTCGAACATAAGCTCGTTCTATTATATAAAGCGCGGAATCCTCTCTATCTGCTTCCTTATCACCAAACAAAGAGTGTTCTAATGCAAATAGCTTCTTCATATCCCATGTAAGTTTTGAGGGGAAATCAAGTGTTAAATATTTAATCCAAAATCCTTCTTCTACAGCAAAACGTACTCTAAAGGTAAAGATATCTGGCAACTCATAATTAACTTCTTGTAATCGTGAAAGTTCAAATTTGAAATTATTATAGGATAATTCTTTTTTAATATCATATTCATTTTCTAAAACGGAAATAATCTTAACATATTCTGGTTTTAATTGATATTTTTTATTTAATTCTTGTATTTTTTTTTCAGGTAGGAGTTTTGTCTTTTCTAATAAATGATCTTGTATTTTTTCTTTTTCTTTTAAGAATTGTTTAAGGAATTTTGAATGTTGCTCCTCTGGAATGGATTTTTTGCTTGTTGTAGAGTACTTTATTCTTAATCCTCCTTTAACGGGTAAACATTTACACTTTCCAGATTTCCAAATTATATTAAAATAGTTTATTGGAATAGATTATCAAAGTATATTATTTATAGTAACTTAAGAGTAGTATGTTAAAAAAAGCATTTTGTTGAGGCAATAAGTAAAGTAAATGTGTACTACTAGAGTTATATTGTAACATTTAAACTACTAATAAAAGGGGAAAGAAATGCTATAGCTATTTTTTCTATTTAGGTATTCTTTTTTCCGGCTACAGCTTCTTCTTCTACTTCCTTAGGTTCAATTGTCGGCTGTGGTTGTTTTTTCTGTCCTTCTGGTTCGAAAATAACCCGGATTGCGTAAAAAGTGACACATCCTAGAAAGAATAGGCCAAAAACAATCCATAGTGAGATTTCGAGTAACGCTAATACAATTGCTGTGACCCAAAATATTGTTAAAAGGACAATAGCATAATCATAAGCTAAATTAATTGCTGCAAATTTAAAATCTTCTTTCCAAGAGCTCATTTTCTTCACTTTTACAATTATGTTAGAGACTATTTTTTCTTTACCTTAGTTTCATATTTATTGCTTTTTAGCTTTTTGATTCTTGCCTTGAATTTATGGCTCTTATTAGTTAAACGGAGTATTAATAACCTTCCTTATTTTTAGTTATATAGATAAAAATGTTATATCGATATTTTGTTGCCCCAATTATTGGATATCTCTTTGGATCCATTCCATTTGCTTGGCTTGTTGTTAAACTTAGCACAGGTAAGGATATTAGAAAAGATGGTTCTGGCTCAGTAAGTACAAGAAATACTGTTCGATTAGCTGGTTGGGGGTGGGCGATCTTTACTGCAACATTAGATGTAACAAAAGGATTTCTCGCTGTTTTTCTGACACAATTTTATATTTTCCCTGAACCTGAAGTCACGATTCCAGAATTCAATTATAATCTCTATCTTGTTATTGCTTTATGTGGACTTGGTGCTTTTGCTGGTCATTGCTGGATGCCTTGGATGAAGTTTACCGGTGGTAAAGGATATGCGGTTTTAACTGGTAGTTTAATGGTTCTTAATCCATGGGGGATCTTGATATGGTGGGGAACTCTACCTTTATGGATAGTTATTACCCGGTATAGTAGTTTTGGTGCTATAGCTTCTACTGCAACAGTATCTCTTGCATTTACTATTTTCTATCTTACGGAAGTAACTTATTGGCATTCATGGCCTCTTATTCTTTTTGGGTGTGGTTGTACATTACTTACTACTTTGCGATGGATTCCCGATTTCATTAAAATAAAGAAAGGAGAAATTAAACCTTGGAAAGGATTACAAATTTCTCAATGGATGCGATAAAAAATAAGATAAAAGAAACCCAAAAAAAAGTGGGGTTCCAAATAGCTAATAGAATTTGCTATTTACACAATATTTCATGAGCTTTTTTCAGCTGGTCAATAATTTCAATATTCTGTGGACATTTATCTAAACATTCGCCACATTCTACACAGGCTGTCGCTTGTTCACCTTTTGGACCATCTTCTTCACTAAGTCGTTCATACATTCTTTGCGCTTGATCCTCACGACCATAGACTTGATAGTAAATCAAGGCACGAAAGATATAAGGAATGTTGACATCATTGGGACAAGGCATGCAATATTTGCAATTTGTACAAATAACTTCTGTCTTCTCTTCAAATGCTTTCCCTAATTCTTTTGCTTTTTCAAGCTCTTTTTTGGTTAATTGATAATTGTCACTGTTTGCGATAGATGTGTTTATGTCAAGCATTTCTTCTGAACCCATGCCTGATAAGGCAACTGAAACATGTGGGTTTGTCCATACAAATTTTAAGGCTAAATCGACAAAAGTATCTTTTCCTGGGGTTAAATATTTTTTCAAATCCTCTGGAGGGGTTCCTGCGAGACGACCACCACCAACGGGACCCATTACTGCAACACCTAAGCCTTTTTTCGCTGCATATTCTATCATTTCTTCATTAGCGGTATCTAAAATATTGTATTGCACAAGCATCATTTCGAAGTTATCAGAATCGATTATCTCTTTGAGAACCTCAGGTTTGTCATGGAAGGAAAATCCGAGATGTTTTATTTTTCCTTGCTCTTTTGCTTTCTGTGCTTCTTTTGGTAATCCCAACTTTTGGATCTTCTCATAACGTTCTTTGTTTAAAGCATGCAATAAATAAACATCAATGCAATCTACATCCAGTTTTTCCAATTGCTCATCTAAGTATTTTTCGAAATCAGCTGGTTCGTCATATTCGTCTAACCAGATAGGGGCCTTTGTTGCTAAGGTTACTTTTTCTCGATAGTCATCTTTAAGAGCCTTTCCTAAGACAATTTCGCTTTCATGATCATGATAAGGGTAAGCTGTATCCACATAATTAATTCCTTCATCGATGCCTTTTCGAATTATTTTAATGGCTTCCTCATGATCAATCGCTGGTTCATCATCTTTCAGGCGGGGTAAGCGCATGCATCCGAATCCTAAAATCGATGTTTTTCTACCGGTATCTCCAAATTTTCTGTACTTCATTGTTTCTCAGTATGATTATCTCAAAGTGTGCTTAAAATAGTTTTGATTATTAAAATTAGGTTTAACCCTTTGAAGTATTTCATAAGAGTTATTGGTTTAGGCAAAGATTTTATCTAGGCATATTTTCAAGACAGATATTCTTGTTTTTTGGGAGGGTGAAATAGAATGTTGATCCTTTTCCTAAACCTTCTGAAAAAGCACGGACCGAACCTCCGTGTTCTTCTATTATCGATTTTACAACTGTTAGACCAAGCCCAGACCCTTCACTTTCAGGATCAACTTTTACGTATTGTTCAAAAATTCGCTCAAGGTCTTCTTCTTTAAGCCCTATACCATTATCCGCTATTGCAATTTCTACAAATCCATTTTCAAGATCTTTGGCTGTGAAATTAATTTTACAATTTTCAGGGGTAAATTTGATTGCATTCAACATCAAATTTTTGAGAACTCTGTTTATTTGCTCTGAATCACACCATACTTTCATATCTTCTGGAATCGATTTTGTTGCAATGAATCCCTTATCTATCACAACAGAGCCAATGTCCTGCATAGCTTCTGAAATAAGATTATTGACATTGTGTTCTTGACAATTCAACCTGAACCCTTGTGCTTCCATAGATGAGAAGTCTAAGATATCATTAATACTCTTAGAAACACTCTTTACATTTGAGAGTAGGTATTCTATTGTTCCAAACAGTTCATCACTAAATTTTCCCATTTCACCACTTAATAAGCCCTCAAGTAATTCCTTAGACTTTTGTAAAGGTTCAAATAAACCGGATGTTGTAACTTCAACGAAATTTGCTCGTTCTTTATTCATTCTCACAAGCTGTTCATTTAATTCTTCCAATCGTATATTTGATTCCTCTAATTCCCGTTCTTGCATAGCCATTCTTGTTACATCTTCTGCTAATACAAGAATTTCTGTTACTTCTCCTTCTTTATTCTTCATCGGTACAATCTTGAAACTTAAGATACTAAAATTAGCGAGCTCTTTATTATCAGATATTTCTTTTAAAGGCAATCTATTAATGGAGATTTTTTCACCTGTTAATCCTTCTTTTAAGATTTTAAGAATGCGTGGATGGTTGATATCTGTGTCTTTTTCCTCAAAATCAGAGAAAATATTTTTCCCAACTAATTCTTTTCGTTTTAGACCACTCATTGTTTCAAAAATAGGATTACCACCAGTGATGATACCTTTTTTATTTATAGTAAAAATAGCAATTGGTGAATTATTAACGATATTATCTAATTCTTGACGAGTGCGTCTAAATTTCTCTTCTGGTACAAGAGCGCTAAAAAGTGTTGAATGAAGCTTATGAGCATCAGGTATAGACGTTATAGTTGTATCGCCTATAGCGATAGTTGGTAATGACAGTATATCATATTGTTGGGCTAATTCTGGTTCTTCTTCGACATCTACTTTTCGATAGGTAATCTTCCCACCATAAGAAGAAAGCACTTCTTGTAAAACTCTTTCAGCTGGATCACAATATACACATGTTTTTGAAGTAAACAAATATATTTCTGCGTGAAACTTAGTAGTTTCCGCAATAATTGAGGCTACTTGTTCATAAAGCTCTAATAGATTGTTATAAAGCGAGGTTAATTCTGCATTTTTATCGCGTAATTCTTTCTCAACCAGTTTTCGATCGGAGATATTTGTTATTAAGGCAAAGCTTCCGATGGTTTCTCCCTCAGGACTTAATATGGGGGAACCATTAACTAAAACCGGTACTTTTGAACCCAATTTTGTTTTCAATGAAACTTCATATTGACTTGCTTTCTTACTCTGGTAGCGTTCTTCTGTTTTATTGATTACTTTTTGCCTATCATTTTCTATCACAAAATCTAGAGAATTTTTCCCAATGATTTCAGCTTTTGAATATCCTAACATTTCACAAATAGCTTCATTTACATACAAGATAGTCTTGTTCAAATTAGAAGCGATAACACCCTCACCCATTGATTCTATCATATTTTTGAACCAGGTATCATCTTGGAGATACTTCTGTAATTTAGAAGTTACGAGAGTTTTACTCTCTTGTTTTTGTAATGGATCTCCTTGATTTGGTTTTGTCAAAATATTGTACTCCCAGGTGTGAATACTTCTATTGATTACTAGCAGTATATTTTTGTCAGAACAGATAAAATAAATATTATGATATTATCATAATTTAAGCGGGCATTTATTTGCTTTTTAAATGACTTTTTCGTTTTCTTTATCATTTTTTGTTAAAGGATTCGGTCGATTCTTAGCTTCTCCGTATCCACCACCACCAGGTGTTTTAATGACTAGTATTTCCCCGGGCAAGAGAATAGAAGTTGATTTACCTGGGAGAATGGTCTTCTGGTTGGTTTCTGATAATTTGAAATATATTCCAGCTTCCCCTGCTTGCCCATCTTTTAGTCCCCATGGACGTGTTTTTTGTCTTTCCCCTAAAACATTTACTATCACAGGTACTCTTGTTTGAAATACTCTTTTAATACCTAATCCTCCACGATACTTTCCCCTACCCCCACTATTATTTCTAAGTGCATACTCAAAGACTTCCAAAGGATAACGAACTTCAATTTCTTCAATTGGTGTGTTCATTGTATTAGTCATGTTAGAATGAATACCATCTACACCATCTTTTGTTGGGCGTGCCCCTGTTCCTCCTCCTATAGTTTCATAAAAGGTAAAGGATTCTCCCGTTTGATTTTGACCACCTATTATAATATTATTCATAGTACCTTGGGATGCAGCAGGTATGCGGTTAGGCATAATTTTCGCGAATGCTTTCAATAAAGTATCTACAACACGTTGAGATGTTTCAACGTTTCCACCAACCACTGCTGCTGGCGGCTGAGCATTTAGTAGAGTACCTTCTGGCACAATAACATCCAGATGACGATATAAACCTTCATTAGCTGGGATGGTTGGGTCTGTAATAGCACGAATAACATAATATGCCCCAGAAAGTGTAACAGCAAATGGACAATTTACAGCCCCTTTAACTTGTTTGTCTGTACCAGTAAAGTCAAAAGTGATCATATTTTTTGCTAATTCAATTTTTACATGTATTTTGATTTGTTCATTGGTAATTCCGTCTCCATCCATATAATCATTTGCTTCAGCGATTGTTTGGGGGAAATCCTCCAGAATTGCGAGAAAACGACGTTCAGAATAATTTAAGATTTCAGTAACAGCTTGTTTAAAGGTTTGAATACCTTTTTGTTTGATGAGTTCTTGTAAGCGCTTTTCACCGGTCCAATTAGCCGAAAGTTGAGCCATGAGGTCACCTTTTCTTATTTGTGGTGTTCGAGAATTTGTCATTATTATGTTTAGAATGTCGTTTTTTACCTCCCCTTTTTCAACTAATTTAACCGGGGGGATTCGTAAGCCTTCTTGAAAGATTTCTTGAGCGTCGCCAGGCATGGAACCAGGAGTCATACCACCGACATCATTATGATGAGCACGACTAACTGAATACCCAACCAATTCATTTTGAAAATAAACAGGAGTAACAATCGTAATATCTGGTAAATGTGTGCCACCCATAAAAGGATCATTTAAAATAAAGGAATCTCCTGGATAGGTTTCTCCTTCAAAAGATTCTTTGATGCTTTTAACAGTTAATGGCATAGCACCAAGGTGCACTGGAATATGTTCAGCTTGGGCCATCATTCGTCCTTGGAAGTCAAATAAAGAACAACTATGATCCATTCGTTCTTTGATGTTCGTACTATAAGCGGCATTTCGTAGAATTATACCCATTTCTTCTGCAATATATTCTAAAGCACCCCTTATTACTTCTCGAGTAATTAAATCAAATGAATCTTTGTCTTTCGTCATTCTATTCACCTTTTGAAATATGTACCAGCCCAAATTCATCTATATCTGCTTTCCAATTGGGGGGAAGGACAGTCGTTGTATCATATTGTTCAATGATAGCTGGCCCCTTTAATTGATTATTAGCACAGAGTTTAGCCCGATCATAAATTGGTGTTGAAGAAAAATCATCCAATTCATCAAAAAAGACCTCCCGTGAATCAACAATTGAATTTTCCTGGGGAGTTGTTTTCCCTGCAGGAATTTTTGTTAGGGAGGGATTCTTAATAAGACCAATGCTATTTACTCGAATATTAACAATTTCCAGTTTTTCTTCGGGGAGAATATAGCCATAGATATTTTTGTGCTTCTGATCAAATAAAGTTCGAACTTTTTCTTTACTTGAATTTTTTTGTAAATCAACAGCATCTAGTGAGATTAATAATTCAAATCCTTGACCAATATATCTAATATCTGCAAATCTTTGGTAGCGTATTTTTTCATCGCTAAAACCCTCTTTTTCTAAAATTGATTGTCCAGAAGCTTCTAATTCTTGAAAAGCAGTTTCTAAAACTTGGACATCAATATCATCTATTGCTTGTCTAATAGATTTGACAAAACTATGTTTAACATTTGTGTACAATAATCCCATGGCAGAATAAAGGCCCGGGTTTGTTGGGATGAGAATTTTCTTCATTTCCAACTCATCCGCTAAAGCACAAGCATGAAGTGGGCCTGCACCACCAAATGCTAATAAAACAAATTCACGTGGATCTAGTCCCCGCTCAACTGTGACAATTCGTAAAATTCGACTCATATTAATGTTAGCAATTTTTATGATTGCTTTGCCTGCTTCAAGGGTTGTGAGATTCAATGGATCAGCCACATATTTTTTGATACTTTTTTTGGCCAATGTTTTGTCGATAGGGAAAGTTTTATTGAGTAATCCCTCCGGATTTAAACGACCTAACAACAAGTTTGCATCTGTAATAGTTGGTTTCTTTCCTTTTTGACCATAACATGCTGGACCTGGATCAGAACCAGCACTAATGGGACCAACATTCAACCCTTTTCCTTCATCAACCCATGCAATAGAGCCTCCTCCAGAAGAAATTTCCGCTAAATCAATAAAGGGAAAACGAGCAGGATAGCCACTCCCCTTTGTAATCCTTCCACTATGAACTTCACCCCCAACCTCATATTCGGAAGTTAATGAAATTGTGTGATTTAACACGGTCCCAGCTTTGGCTGTAGTACCACCCATGTCAAATGAAAGAATTTTTGGAATATCTAGAAATTCTGCGATAAAACGAGAGGCCACTAACCCAGCTGAAGGGCCACTTTCGATAATACTGACAGGCAATTGTTCTACTTGTTCTGAGGTACTAACACCACCACTACTTTGCATAATATAGAGAGGAGCTCTTATTCCTAATGTTTCAAATGCTTCTTGAAGCGTTTTTACATACCGAGATACAATAGGCATTAATATGGCATTTATTGCTGTTGTACTTGTTCGTTCAAATTCTCGATGTTCAGGTGAAACATCATAACTTGCTGAGAAATAGATATCCGGATGTTTTTCTTCTAAAAATGTTTTAATTTGTCGTTCATGTTCTGGATTTATATAGGAATGCAATAATGTAATAGCAACACTTTGGATATCATTTTCGATAATTTGGTTTGAAAGACGTTTTAAATCCTTTTTATTTACACAAGAAAGTACTTCACCTTTATAATTAAGGCGCTCATCAATTTCGAATCGATATTTCCGTGGAATAATAGGTGTAGGTCGTTCAAAAAATAAGTCATATAACTTAGGTCTCCTTTGTCGGCCTATTTCTAACACATCACGGAAACCCTTGGTTGTAATTAAGGCTGTCTTTGGTAAATCAAGATTTACTTGACCTAAAAAGGCATTTGTTGCAATAGTCGTTGCATGATAAATTTGTTTGATAGATTCTTTAGGAATCTTTCCTAATTTTTCTTTAAAGGCAGAAATAATGGCTTTTTCAGGATGGGTGGGGGTTGTAGGTACTTTAAATTGGTGGAGCTTATTCCCAGTTTGTTTATCTTGGACAATGATATCGGTAAAAGTCCCACCTATATCTATAGCAATTGCAAGGGGATTCACTTAAATCAGCTCTTTTGATGAAACAGATTCATAACTTGGTTTTATTTAATACTATTTACTAGTTACGTTCTGTTTAGGTAAAATACCTAGGAAAGGATTATAGTTCGTTTTCGTAGACTATTAAATACTCAATCTCTTTAATGAGGATAATGTTTTTTAGAAGGAGAAAGGAATAGGAAGATAGAAGATACTTTTAAAGTAATTTATTAGCGGGTGATTACAATTACAAAAGATATTCTAGATCTAATTGATGAGCGAACGGTATTTATTGATGGTGCAATGGGAACAATGCTCTTGGATAAAGGAATTGTTCTTGGTGATTCTGCTGAAAGATTCTCAACAGATTTCTCCGATATTATTGGTGAGATCCATAAAGCATACTTTGATGTTGGAGTTGACATTATCCACACAAATACTTATAGTGCAACAAAAATTGGTTTAGGAAAAAAATTAGCTGATAAAGTTAAAGAGATAAATAAACGGCAAGTTAAGATTGCCAAAAAAGCGACCCCTAAAAAAGGGTATATTGCAGGGGATATAGGACCCCATGCGGTCTTGCTTGAAAAAGATGGTGGAGAATACACTAAAAAGGATTTATTAGAAAGTTTCAAGGAACAAGTAGATGCTCTTGAAACAGCTGGTGTAGATTTATTCAGTATTGAAACAATGTATTATACGGATGAAGCTGAAGCCGCAATAAAAGCAATAAAAGAACATTGTGATTTACCAATTTTTGCTTCCATGACTTTTGATAAAGTAGCAGAAGGATATCGTACACCTGTTGAAGAGACAGATGTAAAAGAAGCAATTAATGCATTAGATAAAGCTGGCGCAGATGTTATTGGTTGTGGATGCACCTTAGGTAGTTATGAAATGATAAATTTGGCCAAGGAATTTAAGAAATTAACAAAAAAGCCGGTAATTGTACAACCAACAGCAGGTGCCCCATTAACAGTTGCTGGTAAAAACTTATATCCAATAAATCCCGAGAGATTTGGGAAAGATATGCTAGAAATGTATAATCTTGGGATAGATGTTTTAGGTGGCTGTTGTGGAACAACACCTGAACATATCCAAGAAATGATAAAGCAAATCAAAAAAGCCTAAATATTCAGTCGGAGTTGCTCCCGACTTTTTTCTCTTTTCTTATTAGAAATTTCTTAATAGACCACTTTTGCTTTTTGGACATTTTCCGCAGATAGTTTTTTCTTATCTTGACAGAAACCATATTGCCAATCTTTGGGAATGATAAGATTAAGAGCATTAGGGATGTATTCAAATTCAACACGTTTAGATGTTTTCGAATAAATTTCCCCTTCCGCTTCCCAAGTCATTGGTTTTTCACTATCAATCACGACATGCTTGCCACGTAAAATTTCGACTTTTTTAGAAGTAACATGTTTTCCTTTTAATGCTCGTGCCAGTTGATACATTAAACGTAAACGAGTATAATCTCTACAAATGATAACAGCAAAATCACCTTTTCGTGGATGATTTTCAGGTATTATTTCAAAACCTGCGAGAACATTACTTAACGCTACAGCAAAAACTGAGATATCACCTTCTCGCTGTTGGTCATCAACAGTAATACTAGAATAAATGGGTTTAAATCTTAGAGCCATTTGAAAAGCTAGGAGGATATATCGCATATCCCCATGTAACCATTTCATGCGAGTATGGGCCGCTTCAGCACAAGCTCCTGTAAAAGCCCCGTCTGTCATATCAATAAAATAACGATCTGTATCGCCCCGAGCTAACCCTGCTGGAAATTTTTCCGAATAACCTTCTGCAACAATTTCGAGTGATTCTTTTATTTCTCTTGGAATGCCATGTGTTTTATGTGCATCACATGAACCTCCCGTAGGTATCATTCCCAACTTTATATCCGTATTAACCAAAACATTCGAAACTTCGTTAAGTGTTCCATCCCCACCTATAGCAACAACTTTGCTATATCCAGAATCTTTGGCTTTTTGTGCAAGTGGAATACCATCACCCATTTTTGATGTCAGTTCATAATGGTAATCACCGAAAATCTCATCAGCAAAATTCAAGATTTTATCGATTTTCTTTTCTGTTTTTCTGTTATTGGAATTTGGATTGATTATCAAAAAAGGTGTTGTATCAGCCATTTAACTATCTCCTTTTTGAATTATCTACTATTAATAGTTAATTATTCTATTTTATAATTTCCTATAATTTGTACAGTATATTATTTTTTCGAGCTAGTATTTCTTTAAGAAAAAGGTATTATAAGGACTTAATATTCTTAGGGAGAGTATATATATTAATGGTTAAGGAATATTATTATAAAAAAACATATACGAACTAAATTTTTCGGAGTTTTATGTAATGACAATTAATAAATCAGTTCTCAGTAAACTTGAGACAGAGAAATATGCAAAATGTATTTGCAAAAAAGATATTGAAGTAGAAACAGTTCTTATTGGTTTTCCGGGCATGGGGTTAGCTGGAGCGATTGCAGCACAACATATTAGTGAAGAACTTGAATTAGAAACGATCGGTTTCGTTGAAGGATTAGCAATTCCACCTGTTGCTGTCTTCTTAGATGGATTATTACGACATCCTTATCGAATTATGGGGAAAGAGGGACTCAAAACTGCAGTTTTTATTGGTGAAAGCGCTGTTAAATCAGAAGTATCCTATTATATATCAAATGCTGTAATGGATTGGTGTGATAACCATGGCGCTAAAAATGTTATCGTACTTGA
>JAYEJY010000216.1:0-2550 GCA_034660795.1 Promethearchaeati archaeon
AAAATTTGGAATGAATTGGTAAAAATCCCAATACCTTTTTAAATAATTCTTTTTTTTATTAATTTGCAAAATAATATTCGAATTTCTAATTATATTATCAATTGGTGAAAACTATGCAAAAAGTATCTATAGTAACTGATGGAAGTTGTGACTTACCAGAAGAAATAATAAAAAAATATAATATTCATATAGCGCCTTTTCAAGTAATTTTTGGAACCACTGCATATCAGCTTTATGGTGATGCAGGGGATATATCTAAGGAAGAGTTTTATTCCAAATTAGAAACAAATGAGGATTTGCCTACCACAGCTGTACCCTCACCAAAATCTTTCATGGAAGCTTTTAAAGAAGCTGCAAAAGATAGTGATGCTATTATTGGCATTTTCATTTCAAAAGAGCTTTCAGGTACAATTCAAAGTGCAAAAAGGGTTATTCCATTATTAGATGATATAGATATAACCATTATTGATTCCCAAGTCTCTGCAACCTGTTTGGGGCTTTTAGTAATTGAAGCTGCTAAAATGGCACAAGAAGGGGCCTCAAAAAAAGCTATTATTAAACGAATAAAACGATTAATCCCTGACACCAGATTAATAATTGTGGTTGATACTTTAGAGTATCTCCATAGAGGTGGGAGAATTGGTAAAGCGAGGAAGCTCCTTGGAGAAACCTTTAATTTTAAACCAGTATTGCATTTCGAAGATGGAATGGTAGCGTCAGGCGGAAAATTACGAGGAAGAGACACCGTTATTGAAAATTTGAAATTTATGGCACCATTAGTAGTAAAAAATGCGATAACTGACCATGTTTTCATTTGGCATACTCAAGATAAGAAAGTCGCTAAAGAATTACAAGAGATTATGGAAAAACACAATGAAAATGGTAAAGAAATCTTGATACAAGAAGCTGGTCCAGTAATAGGAACTCATATCGGTCCAAAATCACTTGGATTTACATATATTGGTGAGTATAAACCGAAATGGCTATTGAAAAAAGAAGCTTAATTTCCTTTTTTCTTTTTTTTCCGTAAAAAATGCGTCATAGTTGATATTAAAATACTACTAAGTACGATGCTAAAAGTGAAACCTGGTAGAAAACCTGTTAATACGCCAAATTTAAATTCTGGTAATATATAACCACTTTTCCGGATGATTAAGGAAAGAGATTCACTGATTGTGTTATCTCTATAGGTTCCTTCAAATTGCGACTGAACGCGATACCCTAATAAAATACCTGATGTTTTATTCCACACAAATTTTAAATTATGATCAAAATTAATATCAGTATTAAAACTTTCATTTGAAAAATACCCATTCATATAAAAATCAATTTTTACGATATCTTCAAGGTTTTCGAAATCACTTTCCATGGTGGCTTCATAAGTTTCGTTTCTGTCAATTGATGAATGATAATTACTTTTTGTTACTTCATTAAGAAAATTAAAAACCTCAGAATTATCTTCGATAAAAAACCAGGGTAAAAGCGGAGGACCGTAAATTATATCTGGTTTAATAGAATATTGTTCTATTATTCTTTTACATTCTTCCTGTGGGTAATATAACAACTTCGAAAATCCAGTGATAAACATAGTACTATCATAAAAATAATTTGTAGTAGAGGTGGAATTCTTAATTTTATAATCAATACCCCATATTTCACTAACATTTGTTACTTCTATAGAAAAGGTACTTCCTTCCTTGAAAGTTAAATTTCTAATTTTCCCTCCCTTCCCGCTACCATCTTCGTTATTGAAAGCGATTGACCATTCTGCCTCTTCAACCACATATGAAATTTCTTCAGCTGGATTAATAGTCCATTCACAAAATCCTGGTTTAATTTTAAGTAATGAAAAAGATAGAAGAATACAAATCATAATTAGTAGAGAGAGCTGGTTTTTCTTTGAATGCCTAAAATCCATGAAACTATCACCTATGTATTGCCTATGATATTGTTATAGCTATATTTCATAACAACCAATATTAACTAAAAATGTATTTACATTTCATGAAAAAAATTTTTGTATAATTAGCATTACTTATAGCTTATTATCTATTAACTGGATAAAATTGAAGGTTTGCTTAAATGACAATACAAATAGGTAATTTAGAAAGCATTCCAGAAGACATAGTTACAGGTTTTGTTGATCTTTTTGAACATCCAACAGGCACTATTGAACGAATCCCTGTTATTATTGCTGAAGGTAGTACTATTGGACCTGTTCTATGGATTACTGCCAATATTCATGGAAATGAATATGCTGGTATACCAGTTATTCATCGTCTTTTGAACTCACTATCACTTGATTCATTAAGAGGTACTATAGTTGCAATTCCTTCTTTAAATCCAGCAGGCTCACGAATAAAAGAAAGAAGTCCCTATTATGATTCACATGATCCTAATAGATTATTCCCAGATGGAAATCCTCATAAAAAATCCTATCCACACACTATTGATAAAAATCTACTAATTCAGAATGAACATCTAAAAACCAATCAACAGGTAAATACCAATCAAAAGTTAGAGAGTAATGCTAACAAAAATGAAAAAAGT
>JAYEJY010000217.1:0-2547 GCA_034660795.1 Promethearchaeati archaeon
CATCATGAAAACGAGCCTTATAGCACATTACATCACCAAATTTTCTGCCTTTTTTTTCAAATCCATGAATTATATAAGGCTCTGATTGCCGTATATTTGCTATTTTTTTCAAATCATCAACATTATAAATTCGTAAATTAAGTGTGCCTGGAAAAGGCTTAAATCCCAGTATTTCTTGGAATTGTTCTGTGTATTCTTCTTGAGAAATATACCAAGCTCCTTCTCCTAATCCACTTTCCACTTCACCATAAAACTGAGTTGATCGGGTTTGAGAATATAATGCTTTTGTAATCATAATTCCTAGATTTTCAAGTAATTCTCGACCTATTTTTGTAATTTGAACTGATTGTCCTCGAGATGTTCTTGTTCGTTCGATAAGATGGTTTTTTTCAAGATTGACTAAATATCTTGCAGCAGTTTGCTGTGAAACTCCCAAGTAATCTCCTAGTTTTCGACTGGTAATATCTATAGGATGATTTATTGCATCATAAAAACCAAGTTTTAATATCACAGCTAATTGTTTGCTGTCAAATTTCACATTACTTCCAAAGAAGAAATCTTTCTTAGTCTCATTTACGTCACTCAAAATTTGTCCCTTCAGAATGCCAATTAACTAATTTGCTTATTAATGCTTTTTTTATTATTAAAAAACCTATTTGTAATTTCTCAAAAAGTAATAGAGCTTATTCTTTTCTGAGAATCATAAGCATTTCTATCTAAAAGAAAAAGGCAATAGTAGGAATAATGGTTAATTTTCCCTACTATATTCTCGGAGAGTTACCTTATTTCACGGGAAATTGAAAGCGCTTGTCTTCCAAGTGTTTCACCGATAACAACGTTCTTGAATCCATCAGAAGTTGAGAGAATACCTACCCATTCATTTTCAGTTTCATCTCTAAATGCGATTAGCATTTCTTCACCGCCATCTCTATCAAAAGCGATATATTCAGAGTATCCGATCATGTCTTGCAAACCAATTTTTCGGATTTTTGTACGCCCTAAGTGATCAACGCTCTTAATATTATCAATAATATCTTTATTATTTACTTCGTCTATTTTTGAGATAATTGTCATTTTTGCATGGGACTTGACTTTTTCAAGTGTATTTATCGGAATATCGGTTGGATCAGGAATAACCATGGTTACACTGGACTTTATTCTTTCAGTTAGCATATCTTGTAATCGCGCAAAAACAGCATCTTTACTATAAATTAGTGCAGTTTCAATAAGTGGTTTTGGATATTCAATAACAGCAGTTTGGAATGCTTCATTTTGTTTACGAAATTCTCTTAGTAAAGAAGCAATTCTTGTAGAATCGTCTTTAAACCTCTCATAGAAATCGTTTAGACTATCTCTTACACTAATTATCTCCTTTTTAACGGATGTCTTTACAACATCAGCTACTTTTGATACATTGGTTGTAGCGGTTTCTTCGCTTTTCTTAATATTTGTTGTTGCTTCAGTTGTCATTGAATTAAGTGTTTCGTCACTTTGTTTTGCCATATCGTCAATTGCCCGTTTAGATTCACTTTCAATTTTCTGTTTTGCATTCTTGGTTTGCGTTTGGAGTTTTGAAACATTTTCACTTAATGCTGTTTCTGTTTTTGTAGCAATTTCATCTGTTCCGCTAATCAATGTCTCTTTAGTAGTATCGGTATCTTGTTTAATTTGTGATACTTTATCACCTACTGTTTGTTTTGTAGAATTAGTAACAGCTTGTGCTTTATTCTTAGTTACTTGTGCTGTTTCTGAAACTGATTCCTTGAGATTAGTGTAAAGATCCTTCAATGCATCTTGTTGGATTTGGAGTTTATTCTTCATGTTAGTTTTAATAGCTGTAGTTTGTTCACCTGTTGCTGTTGTATGATTTTCTGTAGTTTTTTGGATATTTTCTTTAACAGTATCAAACGATTGGTTGTATACTGTTTTGGCGTTTTCATTTGAGGATTTGATAGTATTTTGTAATTCTTGCACTGTATCATTGACTTTGGTATTAATATCTGCACTATAATTCGCTTTTAATAGAACAATACTTGATTTCAATGTTTCATTGATATTACCAATTGCTTCTATTGCTTCTTGGTCATGTTTCTCAATTTGTTCAAAAATAGTGCTTGTATTATCTTCTACAGCTTTATTATCAATATCAACATTAGCAGCAATCTCTTGATTATGTTTATTTGCTAACTTTTCAATTGAATTATTCGCTTCTTTACATAACATTTCAATTTCTTCAGCGGTAGCTGCTTTCAGGTCATCGATTTGTTTTTTAAATTTCTCTGCAATAGTAGTAAGTTTTTTACTAAATTTATCTTGGAATGTATCGATTCCAGATTCAAAATCTTCAATAACAGTATCAAAACTTGTTGTTAACCCAGTTTTAAATTGATTATTTAATTGTAGCCTATTTTCTTTGCCTTTTTCGATTACACTTTTAATATTGATTGTGTGCTCTTGAGTTGCTTGCTCTATTTCCTCATTAAAATTAGTGATATTACCTTCTGATTCTGAAACAAACGCATCTAAGCCGGTATGTAGATGATTTTT
>JAYEJY010000218.1:0-12992 GCA_034660795.1 Promethearchaeati archaeon
TGGTATATTATTCAATTATTGGACCCTCAAAATAACTCTTCAACTGGTTTCATGATAACATTTAGGCGTAATGCTTTCGTTTATTATTAATAGCTATAAATTTATGCATTAAAAAACCACGATTTTTTCAGAGTTTAGGTAAAATTATTGAATGATAACTGAATCTTTCAATAAAAAGTTAATAAAAAATGCTCATGCCAATAAGCCAGGGGATGTTATTGTTAGAATAGAACTTGAGGATTAACTCAAGTTTTCATTTAAGTTTGCTGACTGCCTATTTTGAGTGCTAAATAAATAATACCTTAAAGACATTATTTCCTAATTACACCTATCTTAAAATAGCAAAAACTCCATAAAAAAGCGTTTACTGTAGGAAAATTTAAAAGAGAAACTTCACCGAAATTCATTTAGTTGCTCTTCCAATAAAAATAACTTACCTTTTATGGCTTGAAAAATGACCTAGAAGTCTTGCTCAGTGAGGAATAAATGCATGTCTGAAGAAATTTCAATTGAAGAAAGATGGCTTTTACTAGAATCTATGGTAGATGGTCTTGGACTCGTTCGACAACATCTTGATAGTTATAATGATTTTATTGAGAATGGTTTACAATCCGTTGTCGAAGAAATAGGAGAAATAAGACCTGAGATTCCTGATTATTATGTAAAATTGAATAAAATAACATTAAAAGAACCCAATATAAGAGAAGCTGATGGGTCATTAAATGAAATATATCCAAGTGAAGCTCGAATACGTAATTTAACCTATACAGCTCCCTTATATCTAGAAATGACCCCCATTAGAATTGATGAAGCTGGCAATGAAATCAAACGAGAAACTTTAAGCTTATTTATTGGTCGAATGCCAATAATGCTTAAATCTAAAGTTTGCCGCTTAAGTAGAATGACTGATGAAGAATTAATTAAAGCGGGCGAAGATCCAAATGACCCTGGTGGTTATTTTATTATAAATGGGAGTGAACGTGTTCTTGTAACCCAAGAGGATCTTGCGCCAAATCGAATTTTGATTGAATTCCGGAAGAAATCCGGTAGCACAACAAGCATGGGTAAAGTATTTAGCACAGCTCAAGGAGTTCGTGCTCCAGTAACAATGCAAAGATCTCGTCATGGTGATTTATCTGTCAGCTTTCCTTCTGTGCCTAGAAAAATTCCTTTTGCAATTATTATGAAAGCTCTAGGAGTGGATTCCGACAAGGCAATTGTTGAAGCTGTTTCTGATGACCCTGAAGTACGTAAGGAATTAATTCCTTCTCTTGATGAGGCGTCAGAGATAACGGATACTGAAAAAGCACTTGATTACATAGGAAAAAGGGTGGCTGTTGGTCAAACGATTGATTATCGTATAAGAAGAGCAAGAGAAATCTTAAACCGATACCTTTTACGACACATCGGAACGGAAGATGATGATCGTTTAGCAAAAGCATTCTTCTTAGGCCAAATGGGTCAAAGATTAATCGAATTAGAATTAGGTAAAAGACAAGAAGATGATAAAGATCATTATGCTAATAAACGGCTAAAGCTTTCTGGTGAATCATTGATTTCTCTCTTTAGAGTTGCTTTTATGGGTCTTTGTCGGGACATAAAATATCAACTTGAAAGAACAGCCGTGAGAGGTCGACCACCTAATATTCGTACAGCTGTTAGAGCAGATGTTATTACTGAACGATTAAGACATGCTTTAGCAACAGGTAATTGGGTTGGTGGCAAAGCTGGTGTTAGCCAATTATTAGATCGTACCAATTACATTTCAACATTAAGCCATCTTCGACGAGTTGTTAGTCCTTTAAGTAGAAACCAACCTCATTTTGAAGCTCGAGATCTTCACCCCACACACTTTGGTAAGATATGTCCTAGTGAAACACCAGAAGGTCCTAATTGTGGTTTAGTTAAAAATCTTGCACTTGAAGCTTTTATTAGCGTTGGTTATGACGAAGAAAAAGTAGAGAAATATTTAGAAGAATCAGGCTTAAACCCTCTTAAAGACATGAAATCAATGGATCCATGCAAAGTATTTTTGAATGGACGATTATTAGGTTCTCATCCAGAACCTGAAAAATTTGTTGAACAAATAAGAAAGGATCGCCGGAAAAATCTGATCAGCTCCGAAATTAATGTTAATTATTATGCTGATGTTCAAGAAATTCAAGTTAATTGTGATCATGGACGTGTAAGGCGCCCCTTGATTGTCGTAGAAAATGGTAAACCAAAAATTCAAGATAAACATATCGAGAAAATAAAAAGTGGCGCATGGGAATGGGGTGATTTAATCCGAAATGGCTTAATAGAGTATATTGATGCAGAAGAAGAGGAAAGCGCCTATATTGCCATGGAACCAAAAGACCTTGAAGAAGGAGATGATCATACCCATTTAGAAATTGCTCCAAGTTCAATTCTTGGGATTTGTGCTTCATTAATTCCTTTTGCAGAGCATAATCAATCACCACGTAATACCTATGAATCTGCCATGGCAAAACAAGCTCTGGGAATGTATGCTGCAAATCATCGTTTAAGAGTTGATACACGTTCACATATTCTTTTTTATCCACAGAATCCTCTGCTCAAAACACATGGAATGGATCTTATAAATTTCGACAAGCGACCGGCTGGGCAAAACATGGTTATTGCTTTATTAAGTTATGAAGGCTATAACATGGAAGACGCAATTATCTTTAACAAACAATCAATCGAGCGGGGTTTAGCACGCTCTGCGTTCTTTAGACGATATGAGGCTGAAGAGCGACGCTATCCAGCTGGACAAGAAGATCGATTTGAACGTGTTGATAAAGATGTTCGAGGTTTCCGACCGCCTGAAGTCTATGTTCATTTAAGCTCTGATGGAATTGTCGAACCGGAAAGCCATGTTAAAGGTGATGAAGTAATCATTGGTAGGACTTCTCCCCCTAGATTCTTAGAAGAATATAGTGAATTTGAAGTTCGAGCGCCTATTCGTCATGAAACAAGTATTAGTATGCGTCATAGTGAAGAGGGTTTCGTAGATACGGTTATTTTATCTGAGACTAGTGATGGAAATAGATTAGTAAAAGTAAAAATGCGTGATATGCGTATACCAGAATTAGGCGATAAATTCGCTTCTAGACATGGTCAAAAAGGTGTCATTGGACTTATTGCACCCCATGAAGATTTACCTTTCACTGCTGATGGTATTGTGCCTGATATTATTGTTAATTGTCATGCTATTCCTTCTAGAATGACTATTGGGCAAATCCTAGAAACAATGGGTGCAGTACTAGGTGCAGAAGAAGGAAAAATTATCGATGCTACTCCTTTTGAAGGAATTGCTTCTGATGAATTAGTTGAACGATTAAAAGAACATGGTTTGAATTATTATGGTAAATATCCCATGTATAATGGGTTCACAGGGAAGAAATATGACGTTGATATATTCTTTGGAATGTGTTATTATCAGAAACTCCATCATTTAGTGAAAGATAAAACACATGCTCGATCACGTGGCCCCGTACAAATCCTAACTAGACAACCAACCGAAGGTAGAGCTCGTGAAGGAGGTTTACGGTTTGGTGAAATGGAACGTGATTGCTTAGTTGGTCATGGCGCAGCATTAATGTTAAAAGAACGATTGCTTGAAGAATCAGATGAAACAACTGTTAATGTCTGTGGAAATTGTGGCGTTATTGCCACTTATGATAGAAATCGAGATAAATACATCTGTCCTGTATGTAAAGAAGAATCAGAGGTTTCTCAAGTAGTAATGAGTTATGCCTTTAAACTCCTCCTACAAGAACTCACTTCGCTGGGAATGATGCCTCGATTAAAACTACGGGACCAAGCATAATATATGGAGGAAAAAAAATGTCCTTTAAATTACCAAAAGTTATTGATGAGTTACAATTTGGCTTAATATCACCCGATTTAGTAAGGAAAATGAGTGTAGTTAGAGTTATTACTGCAGATACTTATGATGAAGACGGTACTGCAATCCCCTCTGGTTTAATGGATGGAAGATTAGGAACCATCGACCCGGGTCGACGCTGTAAAACATGCGGTAATCGTGTCGGTGAATGTGAGGGTCATTTTGGACACATTGAATTAGCTCGCCCTATCATTCATGTTGGTTATAATCGTAAAATCTACAAAATTTTACGAGCAATCTGTCGTGAATGTAGTCGAATTCTTCTTGATGAAGAAACAATTTACAATTACCGACAGAAATTACAACGTTATGAAAAACGATGGGGTACAACTAGTGATGAAATTGTAAAAGAAATTTTGAAAGAAGGTAAAAAAGAAAGTACCTGTCCTCATTGTCAAGCACAACAAGCAAAAGTACGATTAGATAAACCAACTACTTTCTACGAAGAAATCCGGAGTGAAGGTAAAAAAGGCAAAGTACAAGAAAAGAAAAAGCTTTCTCCCTCAGATATCAGGGATAGATTAGAACGAATAACTGATGATGATTGTTACCTCCTTGGAGTAAATCCAAAATTAGCAAGACCCGAATGGATGATTTTAACTGTTCTACCTGTTCCTCCCGTTGCAATGAGACCAAGTATTACCTTAGAATCCAGTATTCGATCAGAAGATGATTTAACTCATAAATTAGTTGATATTATCAGAATTAATCAAAGGCTACGCGAAAACATTGAAGCGGGTGCTCCACAATTAATAGTTGAAGACCTATGGGAGTTATTACAATATCATATTACGACTTACTTTAATAATGAAGTCTCTGGCATTCCACCAGCTCGACACCGTTCTGGAAGAGCATTACGAACTTTAACTCAAAGATTAAAAGGAAAAGAAGGACGATTTCGAAGTAATTTAACTGGTAAACGAGTTGACTTTTCTTCTCGAACAGTTATTTCACCAGATCCAAACCTAAGTATTAATGAAGTGGGTGTTCCAGAGGAAGTTGCTTTACAATTAACAATACCTGAACGAGTAACAGAATGGAATATTGAAGAATTAAAAGAATTAGTTATGAGAGGACCAACAACTAATCCAGGGGCGAATTATATTATCAGACCAGAAGGTTTGCGCATTGATTTACGATTCGTTAAGGAACGTCGTAATGTTGCTGATTCTCTTGAGCCTGGATTTATTGTAGAACGGCATATAAAAGATGGTGATATTGTCCTCTTTAATCGACAACCATCGCTTCACCGAATGTCAATTATGGCACATAAAGTGAAAGTAATGCCCTATCGGACTTTCAGATTAAATCTTTGTGTTTGTCCGCCTTATAATGCTGATTTTGATGGAGATGAAATGAATCTCCATGTTCCTCAGAGTGAAGAAGCACAAGCTGAAGGCCGTACATTAATGTTGGTTCAAGAACAAATCTCTTCACCGCGTTATGGCGGTCCTATTATAGGGGCCAATTGGGATTATGTCTCAGCTGCCTATCTTTTAACTCATAAAGATGCCTATTTTACCAAAAAAGAAGCTATGCAATTAATCGTTTCTTCAGGCTACAATAAAGAATTGCCGGATCCAGAGATTACCGAACCTAACGAATTGTGGAGTGGGAAACAGATTTTTAGCTTATTTATTCCTAAAGGAACTCATTATACTAATAAAGCAAAAATTTGCCAAAAATGTGAAGAATGCACTAAAGAAGAATGCCCATATGATGCTTATGTAACAATTCGAGATGGGGAATTAAAAACGGGAGTTATCGATAAAAAAGCAATAGGTTCTCAACAAGAGGGAAGCTTGCTTGGACGCATCTTAGTTGATCAAGGGACTGATGCAGCTCGAGAATTTCTTGATGGTATAACAAAGTTATTCATACAAGTATTATCCTTTAAAGGATTCACTATGGGCTTTTCAAATGTTGATATTCCGAAGGAAGCAAAAGCACGAATCAATGAAATCTTGGACGAAGCTGAAAAAGACACTAAAGAAACAATTGATGCTTATAGACAAGGAATTTTGGAACGTTTACCAGGCAGAACCCAAGAAGAAACATTAGAAATGAAAATCATGGAAATTTTATCAAATGCTCGTACAACAGCTAGTGATGTCGCAGGACAATATCTTGGAATGGAAAATGAAGCAGTTATAATGGCAAAAACTGGTGCGCGTGGAAGTATGTTAAACTTAGGTCAAATGGCTGCTTGTTTAGGACAACAATCTGTTCGTGGAGAACGAATCCAAAGAGGATTCCAAAATCGGACATTACCTCATTTCAAAAAAGGAGCTTTAGATGCTCCCTCTAGAGGATTTATTCGTAATAGTTTTCGTCGTGGTCTTACGCCTGTTGAATTCTTTATGCATTCTTGTGGAGGTCGAGAAGGTTTAGTTGATACAGCCGTCAGAACTTCGACAAGTGGTTATATGCAAAGACGATTAATCCATGCATTACTTGATATAAAAGCAGAATATGATGGCACAGTAAGAAGTGCAAGTGGTAAAGTTATCCAATTCAAATATGGTGAAGATGGTATTGATCCCGCTAAAACTGAACACGGAAAAGCGGTAAATATTAACGCCATAATAGACCGCGTTTTAACAACAGTGAAAGAGGAGTAAACAAAAGGAGGCTATAAAGATGGCAACCAAAGAAAAGAAAAAATCAAAGAAATATGTTTCAGATCGAGTAAAAGAAAACGCGATAAAGAGAATAAACCAAGATGGGTTAATGCCTAATAGTGTTCTTAATGAAATTCGCGAAGAAATCAAAGATAGAGATTTGACTCGGAAACAATTAAATGAAATACTGGAATCAATTCATAAAGCATTCAAAAAAGCTCTTGTAGAACCAGGTGAAGCTGTTGGAACTGTTGCAGCACAATCAATAGGTGAACCAGGTACACAAATGACTCTTAAGACATTTCACTTTGCAGGTGTTGCAGAATTTAACGTAACGCAAGGTCTTCCGAGATTAATTGAAATCGTTGATGCTCGAAAAAATCCTAGCACTCCTATGACAGAAGTATATTTGGATGAAGACCATCGTCATGATGTTGAAAAAGCGAAATCAGTTGCTAGGAAAATTGAATTAACAACTGTTGAAAATATTGCGTCTAACTTCAGAATTGATTTAGCAAGTATGACCATTTCCATAGAAATTGATAAAGAATTACTCGAAGATAAAGGATTAGACATAGAATTTGTTGCTGAAAAAATTGAAAAGAAACGTAAAGTTGACGTTGAAATAGATGGAAATATGTTATTAATTGAGGATACAAAAATAGAATCGCTTAAAGATTTACAAAAATTACAATCAAAGATTCAAGAACTTCCAGTGAAAGGCTTATCGGATATTAAACGGACTCAAATTAGTAAAGATCCTGAATTAGGGGAATATGTAATCTATACAGAAGGGACTGATTTTGTTAATATTATGCGAATACCTGGCATAGACCAAAGCAGAATATACACAAATCACCTTTATGAAACAGCAGCTACATTAGGTATTGAAGCAGCTAGAAATTCCATAATTAAAGAAGCAATAGAGGTTCTGAAAACTCAAGGACTTGATGTTGATATACGTCATATAACGCTTGTAGCAGATCTGATGACCTCAACTGGAGAAGTTCGCCAAATTGGTCGTCATGGAATTAGTGGTGAAAAAGACAGCGTATTAGCGAGAGCTTCTTTTGAAATAACAGTTAAACATTTGCTTGAAGCTAGCCTTTTGGGAGAAACTGATCCTCTCAATGGCATAACTGAAAATGTAATTGTTGGACAAGTAATCCCCTTAGGAACAGGTTCAATTAATTTATTAATGAATCCGATGAAAAGAAAATAGAAATAAGTATCAAAAATGAGGAGTTTTCAAGCTGAGGGAAGTATTTAAATTCCCTTCTTTTCCTCAAAAACTTACCAAAGTTATTACTTTGAGAAGACAAGAATGTTGGAGTAAAGTAATATGTCATTCGATTTAAATAGAGAAATACAAATTATTGCTAGAACCGGCAGAAAAGAATACGGAATTAAACGAACTATAAAAGCAGCCAAACTAGGGTCAGCAAAACTTATTATCTTAGCCCAAAACTGTATGAGTACAGAACGGGAAAAAATAGAATATTATTCTTCTATTGCTGACATTCCAGTTGTAACCTTTGCAGGTAGTGGCTATGAATTTGGTGCTTTATGTGGTCGAGGTCATGTAGTGTCAGCGATGGCTGTTTCTGATACTGGTGATAGTAAGATCCTCAGAAGATTGAAGTAAATCACAAAATAATTGATGTATGAGCAAAGGTCGTGTATTAATCTGTCATCTAATATTAAACTCACACTTGATGAAATGAAAACAATGAAAATTTTTCTCAGTGTAACAAATGTTAATCCAATAGATTGTGTCATTGATAAGAAACTTGATAGAATAATATTTGTTGTAAAACGTGGACAAGTAGGTAGTGCTATAGGACGCAATGGAGCTCATGTGAAAAAATTACGTTCAATCCTTGGGAAAGATATCGACATCGTTGAAAATGACGAAGACCCTAAAAGATTCATAAAAAATGCATTAATTCCGGCAAAAATAGAAAATGTGAAAATTGTTAAACGCAAGAATAAACCAAAACTTGCTTTTATTAAAGTTAGCCGCGATCAAAGAGGTTTAGCAATTGGTAAAGATGGCAGAAATATTGAACGAGCTCGAATACTTGCTCGGAGACATTTTGACATAGAAAACATAATTATTTCTGATTAAATTCTTCTTTTTTATCTCTTTTTTTCATAATACTTTCGGTTATCTGTATTATTGGTGTTTAAATAGTAATTTTTGATATATTATACTAGAAAGAACGCACCGATAGCATGTTCACCTCGGCAAAAGTCATCTCCTCGGCAAAAAGAGATTAAATCTTTTTTTGCGTTCTTTCCAATCAACTCGCAAAAAAATTCAAGGAAATGGGGCACTTTATTAAGCCCCTCCAATTTTTTTTATTTGATAATAATTCAACTAAATGGGGTTGAATGATTGCCTAAAGTATCTCGAAAAATTGTTCCAAGAGAGTATCAAAAGATCATTCTTGATTTAATTAATTTCCATCAAAATAAGGGAAAAAGTGTTTTGCTGGAATTAGATTGTGGTATGGGTAAAAGGGTTATAACCTATAAATTATTAACGGATCTTTACAAAAGCAAGAATATTATCCTATTAGTTTTATCATCCTCCTCTTTTCTTGAAACTAAGCAGTTTTTGATCGAAGAATATGGCGGTGTTGAAGGTTTCAATTGGTTAGGTTCTGGGACAAATACCAAATATGCTCAGAAATTACTTTCCACTGGTCGTGTGATTCTTAGTACTCCGCAAAAATTTGCTAATATACTTCAGAAAAGTGATGAACACATATTGGATAGATTTGATATAATTATTATAAATGAAATTGATAAGCTTGTTAGACGAATGGGCTCCAAACGTGTATTAGTTTATCCTTGGCCTAGCTTATTGGATTATTTTGGTGAAAAGACAGTTATTGGAATGAGTGGAACATTACGTGATTCTCATTATGTTTTAGATAGGGAACAAATTGAATTAAGAAAAGAATTAGATACTTTACAAGAATTCATTCCAAATACTGAATTAATATTAATGGAATATCTTGCAGGAACAGATGTGAATACTTTCACTAAAAAAACGACAATAGATACTATTGCTGTTGATGATCATTCAATTTCGGAAATTTCTTCGATAATTGGTCAAGAAATAAAAGAAACCTATAAAGAAATCAGAGCGGAACTGAAAGAAATAGCTCCTGAATTTCTTGCTAAAGCAAGAGAAATAGGTCCACAAGTTTATTTGCAAGCACCGATAACTGATGAGCTTCGTTCAAGAGCTCAATCCCTTGCTTTACTTCGAAAATACCTATATTCTATGATTCCTCAACAATTACAAAAATTTTTTTGGAAATTACCAGATGTCGATAGTAGTGCATTACCAGTAGTACCCCAAAAATTCAAAACAGTAGCAAAAATAGCCCAAGAGAGTGAAAAGACAGTTATTTTATGTTCCTATATCAAAACCGTCAAGACTATTGAAAAGATTCTAAAAAGACTAAAAATTAAAACATTTCGAGTTACAGGGAGAATATTTGATAAAAATTCTGTTTTACAAGATTTTCGAAAATTTTCAGGACAAGCGGTTTTACTAATGTCTCCAGTAGGCGAACGGGATATTGATCTTCCCGAGGCAGAACAACTTATTATTTTTGATTGTGTTCGAACAACTAAAACAGTATACCAACAATTGAAACGTATTAGAGGAGGATTAGGGAGATTTCTTTATTATAAAGATACTTATGAAGAGAAAAAAGTAAAAGCTGTTATCCAAGATATCCTTCAGAAGTATCCTTGGAGTGTTGAAATAAAAGAAGAAAATACCACTGATTAGGAATTACTCTTCTTCATCTGTTTTTTCTATACTTTCTTTGGATGGAAGTTTCTCTACTATTTGTTCAATAAGATCAAGTTCCAATTGTAAAAGACTACTCCAGGATTTGGCATTTTGAATAGCTCCTGCCTCTATGAAGCCGTCAGCTTGGTCTACAAGTTTGTCTAAAACATCAAATATTTCACTTACTATTTGTTTCCCGTGTTCTTCAGCTTTTTCTATTATTCGTTTCTTAATTTTTTCTACTCGAGAATCTATTACATCAATTTCCATTTTAATTTGGTCTGTTTGTTGCGGGCTTATCGTTTTAAAAGCAAGAGGGCTTATCGCAAGTGTTTGTTTTAATCCTTTCCCATCAGAGAAACTCAAGCGAGCAGATAAATTAATCTCTTGGGTTTCCTCTAACACATTTTCAGACTTGACTATACAACGCCAAGTTAATGCAACAGCTGAATTAGGTGCTAATTCTTTTTCTTTAAGTTTGCTGAATTCTCGGACAATCGTGACTTCTTCTTTCGGAACCATTTCTAATTCAACATCATATGCTGTTTCTTCACCAGTATTAGTCACCATAATTTGAATATCAAAGGGTTCGTCAATAATTACTTCTCCTTCCATTTTAATATCATATTCTAAAACCGGGTACTTTTGTTCCGAATTTATATAATTCTCAACGCCATGAACGGTTCTCTCAATATAAGAAACAAATTCAGATAAACCAGTATTAGTTAGAGCAGGTATTAGGCTAGAATTAATCATTGTTTTAACATTATTTAATAACCGAATATCAAGTTGATTTTTGGCATATTTTAATTGATTAGGGAGATCAATTAATGCAACAGCTTTAGAATCTTGTCGTAAAGCATCAATTCTCGATTTTACTTGATTGATTACTTGCTGGGCAATTCCTTCTTGTGATACTAGGATAAATAATATAGCCGCAGAAGCATAACAAACACTAGCTCCCATTGGTTGTTTCCAAACAATATACTCATCACCAGCAGCGACAAGATCATGTGCTGCATTAGAAATTATTTGGGCAGCTTCTTTATCCATCCCTAAATTAGCATAGATATCAGCAGCATGGGCTAATGATTTTGCTGAGTTCTTGAATGTCCTTCCTTCTTTTTGATTTTCTGACCAATTAATATATAATTTTGCTGCTTGTAACCAAGATTCTCTTGCTTTATCTTGTTTACCAATATCTTCAAAATGTATGGCCATTTCCTCTGCCTTTCCAACGGCTACGGAATAATCTCTTTCATTTACTGCAGAACGTAACTCTTCGCGGAGTTGTTGTTCGTCTTGTTCAGACATTTTTTTTCCTCCAAAAATGTTTTTTTTTGGTTATTTATAACTGTCCTTATGTAAAATTACTAGGCTCAGTCCCTTACTAATATTAGATTAGCTCTTTCATTTAAAACAGTTTTTGAGTAGGAAAATTCAAAAGAACTTAATAAAGATAAATCTGCATAAACATCTTTTTTTCATCGTAGATAAGCTGCGATTTCTCCGGCTATTTCTTCCCGTAATCTAGCAACATCTCTGATCTCTAATTCTTCAGCTTGTTTAATTGTTTCATTTAATTGTACAACCCCACCTATTGTTGCGATGCTATCAACCGGAATTTGGAATTCAACATCCAAACCTTTAATTATAACAATAATTTTTGCAGGTGGGAAAGTAAGTTTTATGTTCCTCACAACACCAACTTTTCGAGCTGTCGCATCAATAACTTCTTTCCCTATAAGCTGCCCAGGTATACTTAATTCATATAATTCTGCCATAATATTCGATTCGTCTTGTTTTTTATCATTTTTTCTGGGCACAGGGGTTTTCCTCCTGATTATTTAATATCTCTCAATTTAATAGAGTTTACGCTACACAAGAGAATTCCAAAACTGATATATAAAAAATATTGTTATTTAGATGTTATTATTCAAAAAAAAATAAAAAAATGGATAAGATTAATCCAAGGACACTTTATATGTTTTCATTTCTTGGAAGATTTTCTTATCAACGATTTCATAAAACATATCATAATAATCTGGGTTGGTTGTTATGAATCCTAAATTCTTGTTCTTATGGACTCTAGGGGCAAAAAGAATTTCCTCATTATCTCGAATTGCTACCCAATAATCTCCGCCTTTATAACTCATAGTGCTAAGGTTTCCTCTTTTAATCAATACATTAAGTAATCCAATGTCTTCACCAGATATATTTGAAACAATTTGGTACTGGGTGACCTGTGGTAGTTTTTCAATTTCTAATAAGAAATCTGTAATAACTGTTGGAGTAATAAGAATTAACTCCTCTTGAGCCCTGAGAAGCATATCTTTCATAGAACGAATAATACTTTCATTTCCAGTGATCATTTCGATTTCTAATTCCTCTATAGGCATAACCTTTTCCGACATATTAACAATACCTTCAAAGGTTTTTCCAGCATTATCTAACAGATAAATGGTATTTCCAAGAGTATTCTCTAGTTTTTGTGCTGCTTTTTCAGTTATTTCGGAAATTTTCTCAATTTTTGCAGAATTTTCATTTAAGATATTTTTGATAAGCGATTGAATAATATCTTCAATATCTATTCTCGTTAATGATATTATGTCTTTAAGTTCAACTTTGCCAAGTTCAGCACTTTCTT
>JAYEJY010000219.1:0-2529 GCA_034660795.1 Promethearchaeati archaeon
AATATTATTACTAATAATAACTATTGCAGGAGAAAGAATACACTGGTTTTGGGGTGGTGGTTACATAGGTATAGCAAATCCTATAGCTGGTGCAATAACCTCTATGATCTTTGCTTCATTGGCAATTGTAATTGGTTTAAAATTATTTTCACAAAAAATTCGAGAAATTCTTATAAAAATTGATTTAGTAATAACATCAATTGTATTAATTGTTTTAGGAATCATTGCTTTAGGAATTGGCAGCATAATAATTCTAATAGGCGGTATAATAATATTAGTTTACAGATTAATGCCACAAGGGCAAGCCAACCCAACCGGTAAATAAATTATGTAAAAAATCAATTATGAGAAAAGGGAAAGTATCCAGAGATTTTTTTATAAAAAAAATAACAAAAGAGAGGAAAATCGCTCTGCTTTTATCATTTTTTACCATAGTATATTATCGATCATGATCCGCTGGACAATTATCTAAGCTCCAGTAAATAACAGGAACATCAGCAATATAGTGACCCACAACCATTTCAGGTAACAGCTTTAAAATGGGATCAAATGTAGGACCTCGAACTTTAGCTCGATACGGTTTATTCCCACCATCACTTACTAAATGAAAAGCAAGTTCGCCTCTAGCACTTTCAACAATACTAATTGCCTCTCCTTCTGGAAGTGATTTTTTAAATGAACCATATTTCGCTTGAATATCCCCTTCAGGCATTTGATGAATTGCTTGCTCGATTATATGAAGACTTTCCTCAATTTCTAATCGTCGACATACAGTCCGATGATAAGCATCACCCTCTTTAGAAGTTGGAATTGAAAAATCAAGTTGGTCATAAATTGCGTATGGTCGGTTTTTACGAATATCAAAATTAATACCTGAAGCTCGAAGATTAGGACCGGTAACATCGTAGGAGATAGCTGTTTCAGGAGTTATTTTACCCAACCCCTCAGTTCTTGTTTGAAAGGTAGGATTATGAATAAAGAGTTTATCGTATTTTTTCAGTCTATCACGCATCACATCAATTGTTTTCAAGCTATAATCCTTAAAGACATCATTTACATCCTGGAAAACACCCCCAGGTGGATTATAAATATGATAAATACGTCCACCAGACATTCGTTCTAATAAAGTAAGGATTTTCTCACGATCACCCCAAGCAATATTTTGCATTGTTGTAAAACCGGTCGCTGCTCCTGTTAATCCTAAATTAAGTAAATGACTTTGAATACGTGAAAGCTCAGCTTGAATCACTCGTAGATACTTTGCTCTTTCTGGAACTTCTAAACCAGCGATTTTTTCAACCGCAGTAGCGTATCCTAACTCATAATGAGCACCATCAAGAACACAGATACGTTGAATAAGCATCATGTTTTGGTACCATGTTCGATATTCCATCAATTTTTCAAATCCTCGATGAAGATACCCAACATTGATTGATGCTTCATCAACTATTTCACCATTAGCAACAAGTCTGAGATTAAAATTACCTGAAGCCGGATGCTGGGGGCCAAAGGGAAAAGTCATCTCTTTTACATCGTGTTCTTTTGGTTTGAAGGCTGGCACTTGTTGTTCATCTAAATGTTGGACATGTTCTTCTTTTCCAGTATAACCGTTTTGGATATGATTTATTGCAGCAACAATTGCAAATCCTATTGCTTCTGGTCTTGGAGGGCAGCCAGCAATCCAGATATCAACGGGAATGTAATCATCAATTCGTTTAATAGTATTATAAGAATCCCAATATGTTCCACCACTCATAGGACAATTACCTAAAGCAATAACAAATTTAGGAACAGGAATTTGACTATAAATACGCATAATACGTTTAAGCGTTTTCTTATTCACATATCCACCAATCAAGAGGACATCTGCCATCCGTGGATTACGTGCAACTATCAACCCAAACCTTTCCATATCAAAGCCACTGCTAACCCAAGGGACAGCTTCAATAAAACAACAACCAGTGAAATAATTAATAATCCACAAACTTCTCGAGTGAGCCCAACTCAAATGACCTTTTATTTTCGCATGTTCTGGCATCTGTAACTCTGGCGGTTTAGCCAGTTCTTCCGGAGGATAAACAAACTCATATCGATCAGGACCCACAATAATTGAAGCATTAGTCATTTGTAGAGCCCCACTTGGACAAATATCAACACAGAGACTGCAAAAACAACATTTACTATAATCAATTTGTGGATATTTAATAGGTCTTTTAGAAGAGACTGACTTTTGAGGGGCAATTTCAACCATTTCTAAAGCGTCATTAGGACAAATTCTCTCACAAAGACTACAATGACGACATTTCTCTAAATCTAAAATATGCCGGCCTCTTGTATTATCTAGCATGGTTCCTTCAGGAGGAAAATTATACGTCATAGGCTTGCTTCTGGCAATATTAAACCCGGTACTAAAAACATCAAACCATTCTTTTAATTTCTTTAACATTGTATCGCCTTCAAAAATGTAATAAAGTAAGTCAATTTTGTTTGAGCTCTTCTCTCCAATCATAATCCTTTCTGAAAGGAGGA
>JAYEJY010000220.1:0-2524 GCA_034660795.1 Promethearchaeati archaeon
GTAAACTAACACTTGATAGAGATGTTTATCGAATCGGTGATGACGATGTCACTTACACCTTAGAACTAACAAATATTGGTAATGCTCCAGCTACAGATATTGACTATCAATTATATCATGGATTCATAAATGATAATTTTGATTTGGGGTATGTTAAACGAATACCAAATACAAAAGGATCTATCGAAATAATTAATCCTGGAGAAACAGAAACAGTACAACTAACAGGTTCTGTATATACACATGTTGGACTACATCCTGTTTTCGCAGAATTTGGTTATAATAGCTCGGAAACACTTGACTTAGATCATCCACTTATTTTCAGTCAATGCAGACATCAAGCTGTTTACAGCAATTTAGATTTCGGATTCGTTTTACCACCTCTAAATGATGAAGGATCAACTAAACCTATCTATCCAACGCCTGAAGTTGAAGTTGAAACTGAATTACTAGGATTAACCAATGAAACAACTATTGGCGATACACTTACCTTTAGAACTACCATTACAAATGTTGGAACTGAAGAAACCAACATAATATACATCCAACGATTACCACGAGCTTTAGAACCCCCAAGTTCTGAAGAAGAGGTTAATATCACGATTGATGGAATACCAGTAACTGATTATTCTGTTATTTGGGATCCAAATCCAGCTTTCGGAATGCCACTCGCCCTTATAGGTGAAGACTTCAATCAACAAGGCGCATTTGGTATACCATTGGGTGTCGATGAAACAATGGTTATTGAAATTGATGTCACTGTGAGAAGTGCTGGCGATATTTATATCCCGCCAACAGAAATACGTTATAGAAGTCAGTACAATATGAGTGACACAAATGCTCCTCAACAACCAGCAAAAGATGAAGCTCGCTCCATCCCTGCAGGTTTACAGACCCAAAGTAATGATGGTATTATTGATCCTATCTTCTCTATTGAAGACACTAATCCAGACATTGCTGAAGATCGAACCACAAATGATTGGGGTTCCTACTCTGACAGCTTATCCATTGTAATTGAAGAGCTGACCCAGTTTGGTGGTAAAAAACTACTGTATATAGGAATCGGCATTGTAGGTATTACTGGTGTTGCTGTCTTAATCTATTTCACAACAAATGGTAAAAAATAGGTTATAATTTACATAATCCTATCTCGCGATAGTCTGGTTTTCCCAGACTTTCCTTTTTATTTTTCTCTTTTTCTTTTAACTTTTTATCTTCCCCAACCGAAATAATTTTGAGAGACTAAATCTATTCAATTGTAGGGAAAAGAAAATGTCTAAAAAAGTAGTAAGCTCAGATTATTTGAGAGCAAGAGGACTTAGTGAACAAGAAATTACTGTTTATTCCACTGTTTTAGGGCTTGGTTCCGCAACAATTGGAGAGATTAGTTTATCCATAAAGATGGAATTACCTGAAATTTATGTCCAAATTAAACAACTGCAAGAAATAGGGTATATCAAACAGATTCCCGGGAAAGTTCCACGATATATAGCAATGGAACCTTTCCTCAAGGACTATGTACAATTAACCTCTGAGGTAAAATTAGGATTACTTAATATTCAAGATAATTTTCATTCGGATGTAGAGGAATTTAATACTCAAATAAAGACAATTGTTCCTTCTTTACAACATCAAGCGGAACGTGAAAAAACAGAAAAATTAGCGGCAAGTATGGAAAAATATGACCAACTACAAAAAAATCTCATAAAATTAATTGATAAAAGCTTTCTACAAATTAAACATTTTGCGAATACGCTAACAACTTGGCCTTCTCAATGTTTAGAAAAAACAATACCGGCATTTGAAAAGGATTTAGAACAAAGTAAAGATCAATTTGTGTCTGCTATTTCAAATTACGCTGATTCTTTAGTCATTGATTCACGTGAAATTAGAGATAGATTGGAAAAAGCAACAATTCAACACAAAATTATGGTCGCAGAACGTTTGGAAAAATTAAAAGCAGATATTGATGACGCGATAACTAAATTAAATGACGATATCATAAAACAAAATTACGAAACAACTAGTTCATTAGGTACTAAATTGGATGAAAAAGATATTGCTGCTAGAGAACGAGCAGCAGACATCATTACTAATTTAGTAAATAATGTTGCTGTTTTAGCACGAGAAAAAGAGGGAGATATAAGTTCTGAAACAGCACAAATGATAAATAATTCTCTTGGTCCACTTTTCAAAGTTTTTGATGCCTTACAAAATGAAATTAAAAGTGTTTTATCAAATGTGCTAGAAAAACAATCACAACGAGCAGCCACTACTTTCCGGCAAATCAATCAAGAAGTAGACACTTCAATACCTGAAGTATTAGAAACGATTACCGATCACTTGGAAATGAGCCGAGATGAATCAGCTAAATTCATAGATCAAAAAATAACAGACCCCTTTAAAGAATTAGAGAAAATGAAAGGCGATATAGGGCAAGATATTGAGGTTTTCAAAGATAATTTAATGCAAGTAGCAAATAAACAAGATGAAATTGTAAAAGAAAATATTGCTGAACGAATCC
>JAYEJY010000221.1:0-2506 GCA_034660795.1 Promethearchaeati archaeon
TTTTAATGATCTTGCACAAAATTTTGCTGATTTAATTAGAGTAAATAATTTAGAAGATAAAAAACCAGAAGAAAAAGACAAATGGATCAATATCTATACAAAGATGATTTTTGAACAAGCCAATGATCTTAAAAAGCAATCTGCATTATCAAAAGACTAATCCGTGTAATAAAATTAATGCAAATATTATTTGTATTACAAATATTACCAGCCCATTTTTTCTTTTAATCCTCCATAAATTACCTGCCCGCTACTAATACAACCGTCTCCACAAGGCAATTCTTTATGTTGAAGAAATCTTAAATCAGCATTTTTCACTTGTCTTGCAATCTCACTTGTTATTACTTCATTATAGGCTACGCCACCAGTGAATCCTATTTTGGTAACTGAGTTTTCTTTAGCATAATTAATTGCTACTCGACTAAATTGTTTTGCTAGAGCTAATTCAGTTGCTAGGGCAATATCCTCAGCTTTTTTTCCTTGCTGTATTTTTTGGAGCACTTGATGAATAAGAGAAGTGGTATTAATAATACCTTTTTCTGGCGAAGGTAAAGTAAATGTGACTTTTCCTTTTCGACCTTTATGAGCTAAAGATTCAAGAATTAAAGCGGGCTCCCCTTCAAATGTTCTTTCATAACAAGCTTTTAGTAAAGCGCTTGTTGCTGCTAAAATTCTTCCGGTACTTGTTGAATTATATAGATTAATTTTCTTTTCAAGTTGGGCAAGTATTACATGTAATTCATCTATTTCATTTGGTAAACTTTCTCTATAGTTTTTAGAAATCAAAGAAAATAACTCTTTAGAGGACATTACATTTGATAAAATTCCTATTGCCATTCTCATAGGATAATAAGTTGCTTTATCTCCCCCAATCATTATTTGTTCTTCCAAATGCCCTACTCGAGTATAATTTTGATAAGTACAATGGAAAATTTCTCCACCCCAAATATTCTCATCTCCTCCATAGCCTACTCCATCAGCAATAATAATCACAGCTTCATCATCAATTGGTAATTGACTTTCAGCCATTAACGCAATAGCATGAGCAAAATGATGTTGCAATTGGTACTGACTAGCTTGAAATTCTTTTACAAATTTTTTAGCTAATTCTTTGGTTAAATATCGAGGGTGCAAATCGTTAACAACATATGAAAAATCATCTAAGCCTAAAAGTCTCTGCAAATGACGAATTGCGTTTTCAAGAAAATCTAATGTTTCAATTGTTTCTACATCACCAATAAATTGTGTTGGAAAACAACGATCTCGTTTAATTAAAGCTCCAGTATTGGTTAACATTGATCCAACACCAATACCACTAATAGCATTGAAATCGAATGGTAAATTAACAGGTTCTGGAACCCACCCTCTTGATCGCCTGAGCAAAGCGGGGGTATTATTTGTAATACGTGTAACACTATCATCTGCCCGCTGATATATTTCTCTATTATGAAGTAGAAAATAATCGGCTAATTCTTCACCTTGTGAGAGAATTTTTTGGTTATTGATAAACATTGGTAAATTAGTAGGGTTTGCGCTTGTTAAAATAATTGCTGGGCCATTAATTTCTTTTAGAAGAAGGTAATGAATACCTGAATATGGCAACATAACACCAACATTAAATAAGTTAGGAGAAATCCATTTAGATAATGGAAAAGGCACTTTCTTTTCTAAAAGAACGATTGGTCGACGAAATGAAGTTAGGAGTTGTTCTTCCTTATCATTTATATAAGCAAATTTTCTAACATCAGTTAATGATTGACTAATGAGAGCAAAAGGCTTATTTTTTCTATCTCCCTTTCTCGTACGCAACCTAAGAATAGTTTTATCATTTAATACTGAGCATGCTAAATGGGTTCCCCCAATTCCTTTTATTGCCACAATTTTTCCTCTTTTAATAAAATCTGCAACAGTTTTGTAAATATCCTTTGTTAGAACCTGTTTTCCATTTTTATCAAAAAGACTCATCTTCGGGCCACACTTTGGACAACAGGTTGTTTGAGCATGATGCCGTCGGTTTAAAGGATCAGTATATTCTTTAAGGCAGTCAGAACATAAAGGAAAATCATTCATTGTGGTATTAGGACGATCATAAGGTAAAGAGGTAATTGTAGTGAATCTTGGCCCGCAAATAGCACAAGAAGTAAAAGCATAATTATACCGGCGTTCATGTGGATTAAAAATATCTTCTAAGCAATCATCACAAATCGAAATATCAGGTGGAATATATGATATTCCTCCAATTGTTTTATGAGAGCTTTTTTTGATGGTAAAAGAAGCATATTCATCTTGAAATTTTTTCCATTTGATTTCAAATGTTTCATATTTAGCTAAATAGGGTTTCTCTTCTTGTAATAAAATAATGAATTTTTCAAGAAGCGTTTTATCCCCTTCAGCGACAATTAATACTCCAGCATCACCTTGATTTCTAACAAAACCGGTAATAGCTAATTTATGAGCCATACGATAAACGAAAGGCCGAAATCCAATACCTTGAACAATACCTGAA
>JAYEJY010000222.1:0-2499 GCA_034660795.1 Promethearchaeati archaeon
AACAAAAATCTCCTCAAGCAAGTTTAACTATCAATAACCAAATTCAAGATATGTATCCTAGTTTTACGACTAGTATTGTTGAGTCAGGTGTAGAAGAGGATTTGAATCTTCCTTCTCGAATAGCTATTTATGCAATGCTAAATTCAGCATTTTTAACGACATCGATTTGTACAATTGCTGGATTGGCAATTTATTCTTTCCTTATTTTCTACAACCGTTTTAATGAATTAGCGATTATAAGGGCTGTTGGAGGTAAGAAAAGTGAAATATTCAAAGCAATTATTTTCGAATCCCAAGAATTACTTTTGACTGGTTTACTTATCGGAGTTCCTCTTGGTATTGGTACGTCAATTATTGTATCAGAGATATTGACGAGTTATTATGCTGTTCCACCATTGATTATCAAAATACCTTGGTTTCCCATGCTCATTATTCTTGGAATAATTTTCATTGTCACTTGTGTCTGGGGGGTCTTTCCAGCTTACTTAGCATCGAGAAAAGAAATAAATGATTTAGCAAGAGCAACCTAATGGAGGAAAAAAATGTCAGTTGAAATTCATGATTTAATAAAAGTCTATCAAGAACATGAAGTACCTGCATTGCGAGGTATTGAATTATCCGTTTCAGAAGGTGAATTTGTGGGAATTATTGGTCCCTCAGGGGCTGGAAAAACAACTCTATTAGCAATTATTGGCGGTTTTCTTGAACCGACATCTGGTTCCGTCTATGTAGATGAAACCTATATTAATACATTGAAAGGAGATAGTTTAATTAAATTTCGTCAACAGACAATTGGTTTTTTGTGGCAAATGCCTGAAGATAATTTGTTCAATAATATCTCAGTAATGAAAAATGTAATGTTACCCATGCAATTATCAAATAAACCTCGCGAACAACAAAAGAAAACTGCGGAAATGTTACTTGATAAATTGGAATTAAGTCATAGGAGAACACATAAACCAAATCAATTATCGGGTGGGGAAGCTCAAAGAGCAAGTATTGCAGTTGCATTAGCAAATGAACCAAAAATTTTACTCGGTGATCAAATTACAGGAGAATTAGACTCTGATACAAGTCAAATAACAGTTGATTATTTACGAGATTTGAATCAAGAGCTAGGAACTACTATGATTATTGCTACCCATAAAAAACAATTCATGGATTGTACTGACCACTCATTCGAGATAAAAGATGGAAGAATTACTAAATTAATATCCTCACAAGTTATCGATGATAAGGAAATTCTAACAAGAAAACGACAAGAATATATCTATGTTGATTTCCAAGGAAATCTCCGACTTCCAGAAGAAATTTTGAAAAAAGTCCCAATTGAAGGACTTGTAAAAGCTGAAGTTGAAAATGGTATTATTAAGATTATTCTTGTTAAAAAACAAAAGAAAAAAAATAAATCAAGGAAGAAAGAAAAATGAATTCTAGCTCAGTAAACAGCCAGAATAAAAAGGATACAACCAAAAAAAATAAGGACCAATTTCTTGTAATTTGTGAAAATCTAGAAAAAGTTTATGGCTCTAAAAATCTCCGGGTTCAAGCTTTAAAAAATATTAATCTTAGAATAAAAAAAGGTGAATGTTTAGCAATTATTGGTGCTTCCGGGAGTGGGAAAACTACTTTATTGAATTTACTTGGTGGATTAGACAAGCCAACAAGTGGGAAAATTATATTTGATAATCAAAATATAGCTGATTATGGTGAAGAAGAACAAACAGAGCATCGCCAAAATATTGGTTTCATTTTCCAAAATTACAATTTACATCCAGTATTAACTGCTAAACAAAATATCGAACTCCCACTGATTTATTATTCTGGTGAAAAAATAATTAGTAGAAAAATGAGGGTTAATTCATTGTTAGAGATGGTGGGTTTAAGTGACCGAGCGGATCATTTACCTGTTGAATTATCGAGTGGTGAGAAACAACGTGTAGGTATAGCTCGAGCATTAGCTAATAATCCGAAGTTATTATTAGCTGATCAACCAACTGGAAATCTTGATTCAGAAATCGGTGAAAAAATTATCAATCTCTTGATAAGTCTACAAAAAGATTTAGGAAAAACAATGTGTTTAGTGACACACAATATTGATGTGGCTAAAAAAGCAGATAGAATATTTCTAATTAAAGATGGAGTTATTCAACCCTATTCAATAACATAATTTTTATACAAATATCTATCTTTTCCAAATTTTTGTGGTAAATTAAATTTTTGTTCTTTATATTAATTATAGAAATACAAAAATTATTTTTACTAAAAAATAATATTATAATTTGATAGAAAAAAATAAAGATTATATCAATTATCAATTTAATATCTTACAGGAATAGGATAGTCCTATGAAAAAGAAATTTACAAAATTATTGGGAACTATTTTCATAACCTTTTGTTTCCTATTTGCACAATATTCATCCTGTGAAGCTTTTCATTCAGGTCTAGTTTTGAATGAATTTTTTTACAAAGAATGGTTACATGGTGGTACTTTTGGTG
>JAYEJY010000223.1:0-2492 GCA_034660795.1 Promethearchaeati archaeon
TCTCTATCATTTCTTAGAATATCTAGAATAGAAGCAATAACTTCTTTAACCTTTAATTCACCTAATTCAGAAATAGCTTTAGATCTAGTAACTCCATCTTTATCCTTAATATCTCGAAGTAATTGACTCAGTCTTTTTTCTTCATAACTCATTCTTATCTTCAATCCAATAAAACAATTTAACTATTGGTCATTCTACAAGAAAAAGGTTACTAAATAAATTCTAAACTTTCATATATTAGACTCGAAAAATAACTCTTTAACAAGAAGATTTTTGACAGATAACTATTTTACTAATATAGATTAGTTGATATAATATGAAGGTCTTTTCGATTTATGGTTATTCAAATTCTGGTAAAACAACAACAACAATTAGGATTATAAAAGAACTTGTTAAACGAAATTATAAAGTAAATGCGATAAAATCCGTTCATATAAGGGGATTTAGCATTGATAAGAAGGGCAAAGATTCCTGGCGTCATTGGCAAGCAGGAGCACAAACAACAGCAATTAGGGCATTAAATGAAACAAGTATAATATATAGAAAATCAATGACCTTAAAAGAACTTATTCCGTATTTTGATTGTGATTATCTAGTGCTAGAAGGATTTTCAGAAGAAGAAAAAATTCCCAAAATATTATGTGCGAAAGAACTTTCAGAAATAGAAGAATTATTCCAACCACAAGTATTTGTGATTGCAGGTGTGATTAGCAATAAGAAAAAAGTTCATAAGGGAATACCCATAGTAAATGGGGTAAAAAATACTCATAAATTAGTTGATTTGATTGAGAAGAAAGCCATGAAAAAAGAAGATTTTCTTAATCCCTAGGTGTTTTTTTTTCACTAAAAAAGGAAATTAATGCTTCAGGGGTTAAGATTGATTCGGGTAAATTACATTCATGAAGATTATATATTAATTGCAACATCGGTGAAAGACCAAGTGTTATTTTTTCAAAAATCTTAGGATCAGAGAAAAAGGTTTTCGTTGGGCTATTACTAATAAGTTTTCCCTTTTGCAGAGCAATAGTTCTATCGGAGTTTTTCAAAATGAGATCTAAATTATGTGAAATTAATAGAATTAATTTATTTCGTAATTTAAGTTCATTAATATATGAAATTATTAAGTCCCTTTGTTTGAAATCTATTCCAGAAAAGGGTTCATCAAATATAAGGACAGAAGGATCTTTGATAAGAATAGATGCGAGAGCTAATTTCTGTTTTTGACCTCTACTAAGAAGCCGTGGATGATGGTCCTTAAAAGTTGTTAAATTAAAAAACTCTAACATATCCGTTACTTTTTCGGTTTTCTGTAGTTTTGTAAGAGGAAAGGTTTGAAGGCTTAAGAAGAGTTCCTTTTCTACAGTATCACTAAAAAGCATTATATTCGGATTTTGATAAACATAGCCTATTTTTGTGGCTAATTCAGCAATAGAAAACTTCTCGTGTTGTTCATTATCAATTTCAACAGAACCGGAAGTTGGATGAAGTAACCCAATGAGAATCTTTGCTAAAGTTGTTTTACCGGCACCGTTTTGTCCAATAATAGCAATTATCTCTCCTAAAGGTAAATCAAGTGTAATATTTGTTAATGCATTATAATTTACTGAAGGATAACGAAAACTAACATTGTTTACCCTTAAATAACTCAAGTTAACCACCTACATAAAATTTCATGTGCTTCATCGTAATTTTTAGGATACGAGGATAATTGAAACCCTTTTTTCTTTAAACCATTAAATAATGAAGTTAAAAGTGGAGGTTTTAATTGATTCTTTCTTAATAACTCAGAATTCTTTAAAATTTTTAATGCAGAAGCATCTGCTTGAATTTTCCCATTATTAATTAAAAGAATTCTATCAACTAAGGGTAATAATAAATCTAAATCATGTTCCACTAGGATGATGGTTTTCTTTTTTTCTTTGTGAAGATACCTTAATGTATTCATAAGATTGTTTTTACTTTGAACGTCAATCATACTTGAACATTCATCTAGAACTAATACTTCAGGCTCCATTGCTAATATTGAAGCTAATACAACTCTTTGTTTTTCACCTTCACTTAGTTGGGAAGTTGAGCGTTTGCGAAGATAAGATATACCAAGAGTTTTGATAACCTGGCTGATTTGATCTTCCATTTTTTCTCTTGAATAACCAAAATTTTCCATTCCAAAAGCAATTTCTGATTCAACAAAGGGCGTGGCAATTTGATAACTCGGCTCTTGAAGCATTAAACCAATTGTTTTGCTCAAATTAGCAACTTTTTGTTTTCTAGTATTGAGACCATTAACTAAAACATCACCATCAAATAGTCCCTTAAAGACATGAGGAATTAAACCATTGAATAAATAACAAATTGTACTTTTTCCACAACCAGTTGGTCCTATGATTCCAATAAATTCATTTTTTTCAATTTTTAGAGAAAAATTCTGTAAAATAGGTCTTTCCGATCCAAAGTATTGGAAAGTTACATCTTTGATATTTATCATTTAGCTC
>JAYEJY010000224.1:0-12770 GCA_034660795.1 Promethearchaeati archaeon
TTTAAAAAGGAATTAGAATGGTTTTTTACAATAGTTAAATCTTTTTTGGGGGAATCTATTTGTTCTTCTAAATTAATTTCATTATCTAAAGCAGTAAATGATTCGAGAGAATTGTCTGAGAAAGTTGTTTGTGATTTTTGTTGAATCTTTTTTTCTCTAACAAACCAATAAAGAATTAAACAAACTTCGAATCCAAAAATTCCGATTAATAACAACCAATTTTCTGATAAAATATATGCAGGAATACCTATTATAAAAAGTAAATAATTCTTCTCTAGAAAAGTGGATAAGAGTAAGCAAATATAGGTAACTAATAAAACATAATTGAAAATTGCAGAGCCAATCAGAATTTTTTTCGTCGTTTTCCTATTTAAGGCAAATTTCATGAGAACCCCACCGAAACCAACTGTACTTATCTATCTATAGTTTAGAAAATGCTATATAAACTCAAATAAAAAGTGTTTGAGAAAATTTTTAATTTATTATTCTACTTGTCTTGAGATTCACCATCAGATTCTGACCAATTACAAATCATAGTTAGTAAAAAACGTCCATGTTTATTTCCCCGTCTAAGAAATTTTTTATGAGGACATGCATAACATTTTTGTGAGTTAACAATTTCTTGTGTTTTAGGACAAATTGCTGGTAAAAAAGATGTTTTTGCTTTTTCCTTATATTTATTGTTTTTTTGCTTATCAGTATTTGAGGATGCTACTTTATCATGTAACAAAATATTAAACCACCATTAATATTTTTAATAATCTCCATTTACTCATTGTTCTTTTGTAATCATCATAAATGTGATTCATTGAGTACAATACTATCAAAAATATTGTTTTTAAATACATCAAAAATTGAAAAAGTACCTTCGAAAGGAATACTCTATCCAAACATTCTCTTTCTAGAAATTAATCTTGATACGACATAACAAGAAGAAATAATTTAAGATTAAACTTAAATGTTTACTACTGCCCAGAGTAATTCTTATTCTGGTCTACCTTGAGCAGAAACATAAAAGTAACTTTAAATAAGAAAAGTGAATCCAAGCACAACATATCATAATAGCTTCTTTAGAACAAAAGATGTGGCTAAAATGAATAGAAAATTAAAGAAAAAATACAAAGAATCGATTAATCAAACATGGCATCAACCTGCTCAGATAATTGTAGGTAAAAATGGTTTATCTACTGGAGTAATTAATGAAATAAGTGAACGATTAGAAAAACAATCATTTCTTAAAGTTAAATTTCTTAGAAATTTTCTGACAGATGATTTCGAAAAAAGTCTAGAAAAATTATCTCGAGAGACTAACGCCAAAATATTAGACAAAAGAGGGAGAACAGTTATTTTATTTCGCTCCACCTATAAGCAATAATTAAAGTAGGTAATTTTTAACAAATAAATATTTTAATGGAAAATTTATCATTTTTATTTAGAACTGAGATGCTTCATCATGACTTCTGTTATTGCTGGTCCGGGTCAATCAATCATTGGAAAAGAACTTGCAGAATTATTACAAGCAGATTTGATAACCGTTGAACACAAGTTTTTTCCTGATGGCGAAAGAGATATGCGATTATCAAGTGAGAACTGTACAAAGGAAACAATTATCGTTCAGTCTCTTATTCCACCTCAAGATAGCAATATCTTTAGTTTGCTACAGCTTGCATATACAGCAGCAGAATTTGGGGCAGAAGAAATAAAATTAGTAACCCCTTATCTAGCTTATGCTGCCAAGGATAGACGTATCTTATCAGGTGAAGTTGTAAGTATTTTTAATCTATTCAAGATGATACAAGCCACGCCTGCTTCAGAAATGCATATGATTGATATACATAATCCTGATGTTCTTGATGGGAAAAGAGATTTCTTTCATAATTATTCAGCAATGCCATTTTTTGGGGACTATTACAAATCGAAAAACTTAGTTGATCCTCTTATTCTCGCTCCTGATGAAGGTGCTAAAAAACGAGTTGGTATAATTGGTGAGGTTCTTGAAGCGGAAACAGACTTTTTTGAGAAAAAACGTGATCCAAAATCTGGTGAAACCAAAATAATCCCTCATGAGATTGACGTTGCGAATCGAGATGTCATTATCGCTGATGAATCGATACGAACTGGCGGTACTATGGTTAAATCAATAAAAGCAATAAAAGAGATGGGGGTTAAACGAATTTTTGTAGCAAGTACTCATCTTCTTTTAGTTAATGATGCTGATAAACGAATTTTAGATGCTGGGGCAACTGAATTAATTGGTACAGATAGTTTACCATCAAAGTATGGTGTCATATCTTGCGCTGAAATTCTAAAAAAACCTCTGGAAAAATAAAGTTATTGTAAAATACTAGGAGGTCAAAACAATCCGAAAATCACATTCCCAGATTGATTATACTGATACGACTATTTTCTCCTCAAAAAAATGCTATTCTTTTTGTTTTCATCTTTCTGGTGTGCATGAGAACCTTCCATTCTTGGAAATTCAAGCTATATTGAAGAGTGAGAAGTATCCTATATCAAATATTGAAAAAGATACACAAATAGGAATTCTAACAACAACATATTCTGGTGCCTTACAAGCAGCAAAACGAGCGGCATATTGTCATCGGGTTTTTAGGATCTTAAAAAGAATTCCATTAAATTCTGATAAAAAGAACATAACTCGATTACTTGTTAGAGATATTACTTTCAACAATCACCTATTACCAGGAGCAACCTTTTGTGTACGTGTTCATCGAATACAAAATACCCGACAAGAATATGAAACACTTGCATTGGAAGCTGAAATTGGTGCTGCAATAAAAAGAGAAACCACAACAAATTCTGTTGATTTAGAACATCCCAACATAACTTTTATCCTTCTCTTTAGTAAAGAAGAAGCATTTTTTGGAATTGAATTGTATAAGAGACCAAGAGGAGTTTTTATCGAACGAAATCCAAATGAGCGCCCTTTTTATATGCCCGGCACTTTAGAGCCACAGTTTGCACGTTTACTTGCGAATCTAGCAAGATGCTCGCCTGATAACTTTCTCCTTGATCCCTTTTGTGGTCCTGGTGGTATTCTTATTGAAGGTGCAGTAATGGGTTGTAAAGTCATTGGTAATGATTTAAATGAAGAAATGACTAAAGGCGCTAAACAAAACATTCAATATTATGCACCAAAGGTTTTTCCGGAACTTATTATGGGTGATGCACGAACACTTCCACTCCGTTCTAAAAGTATTAATGCTATTGCAACAGACCCACCTTATGGTCGGGTATCCTCAAGTTATGGTAATTCTATACCACACTTACTGGAAGATTTTTTAGGTAATACTCGAGACTTTTTAGCTGATAATGCATTGGTTGCTATTGCAATGACAAAAGATGTTCCTATAAAATCCATTATAGAATCTGCTGGCTATGAAATTCTTCATTTAGAAGATATGTTTATACATGGATCTCTTACCAGAAGAATTGGTGTGTGTAAAGTAAAATGAGTACCCTACGTCTTGTTTTCTTAGGAACATCCGCTGCTGTTCCTCAAAAAGATCGATATCTTTCAAGTATTGCCCTCCAAACTGGTGAAGGAGAAATTTTACTTTTCGATTGTGGAGAAGGAACACAATATCAAGTAATGAGATTCAATGTAAATTACCAAAAAATTACGAAAATTTTCTTAAGCCATTTACATGGTGATCATATTTTCGGGTTATTTGGTTTATTAAATACCATGAATTTAATGGACCGGGAACGAGAACTGATTATTTATGGTCCACCGGGAACAAGAAAATATCTTAAGCGTATTTTTGGACCAGCTGAAAATTTAGGCTTTTCTTTTCCTATTGAAATAAAATTGGTTACATCAGGTTTAGTTTGTGACGAAAAAGATTATTCTATTTATTGTCAATCTTTACTTCATTCTGTGTTAAGTTTAGGATACGCTTTTATTGAAAGAGATCGACCAGGACGTTTTTATCCAGAAAAAGCTCGAAAATTAAACATACCTAAAGGTGATAAATGGAACAAACTCCAAGAAGGAGAATCTGTTCTTTCAAAAAATAATAAGACAATAACACCTGAGATGGTTATGGGAGAAAAGCGACGAGGATATAAAATTGTAATTGCCTATGATGGTCGATATGACTTTGATGAATTCATATCATTTGCCAAAAACGCAGATGTTCTAGTTTTAGAGGCAACTTTTAGTGATGAAAAAGCAGAATTAGCAAAAGAGCGTCTTCATTCTACCGCGAGAGAATCAGCAAAAATAGCCGCTAAAGCTGATGCTCACAGTCTTTATTTAACTCATATTTCACCTCGCGAAAACAACGGGGAGCGTTTATTAAAAGAGGCCAAAGAATGTTTTTCTAATGTCTATATTGCTCATGATGGTTTGGAACTAAATTTGAATTGGAAAGACTTGGACGATCGAATAAATCAATAATAAATTATTTTTTAGAAAACGTTTATGGAAATGTTTCTACAAGTGTTACTTCTTTTCCTTCTTTTGTGTAAGGAGTTAGCCAATCAATAAGATGATCTATATTTTCATATTCAATTACTATTCTAATAGGTCCAAGTGGAGATTCCCCTTTCTGTTGACAAAAATTAATTTTATTTGCATATGCAGCTTGTTTATTTATAAAAAACGCTGTACCACTATTAAAACGCCCATTAAGTAATTGCCCTCTCGCAACATCAAGTATTCTATGTTTACGGAAAAGGTGATAAAGGTTATCAAGAGCACTATAATCTTGACTTTCTACTTTTAAGTAAATTTGTTCTCCCAATTTCTTTTTGTGAACTTTTGCTGGGACAATTGTTTGTAGTGCTTTTGCTATTTTATGTGAATCTTCGGTTGGGTATTTCTTAGTTTCAGCGGAAATATAGAACATATTCTCACCCTTTGTTATACTAAGAATGTATGAAAATTAGTAATAAACTATTGGATTATCTTGAAAAAAAGAACGAAAATTTAAGTAAGAGGGAAGTACTAACTTAATTGTTTGATGGAGTTTTAGAAAAATGACTATTCGAACTTTTTTCAGTGTAGATATTAAAGACAAAAATATTATCAAACAATTAACCCAAACACAAAATGAATTTCAAGACGTTAAAGCAAAAATTAATTTTGTTCCACCTGAAAATTTCCATTATACATTGAAATTCTTAGGAGATATTGAAGAAACAATTATTGAACAGTTACAAGATGCTTCAGAAGCTATCAAATTCAAACCATTTACTGTAAATATGCACGGTGTTAATTGTATACCCAGTAAATCATATATACGGGTTATTTATGTGGGTGCCAGTTCAGGGGAAACAGAATTACAAGAAATCGCTACGCAATTAGAATCTATTAGTAAAACCTTTGGATTTAAACCAGCTAAAAGACCTTTCAAAGCCCATCTTACGTTATGTCGGGTAAAAAATGTATATAATAAAAAACAATTAGTAGATAGAATTGAACAACTAAGTGATACTTCATATGGTGAAATAGAAATTGATGCTTTTCAATTAAAACAAAGTGTCCTAAAACCAACGGGAGCAGAATATTCAACTCTATTTGAAGTAACCGCTCAGTAAAAATGGTTCTTCCCTTTGATAAAAAACTATGAGATTCCCAAGATGAATAAAATAAAGGAAGATATGTTTCAAAAAATACATTTAGAAATTCTAGACGTCATTAAACCTTCAAAAAACGAGAGGAAATACATAGACGAGACATTAACTAAGATTATCGGGGAATTATCCGTTCTCCTACAAAAAAACGATATTAAGGGACATATCGAAATTGGGGGCTCGTATGCTCGCGATACCTGGTTGGCAGGGAAACATGATCTGGATGTTTTTATCATCCTACCTCGTGAAAGTAAATTAGAACCTAATGCATTATTGCAGATAATAGAAAATAATACTGATTATCATTGGGTAAAAAAACACGCTGACCATCCTTATCTTGCAACAAAAATAGAACACCTTGAAATCGAAATTATACCTTGTTATAAATATAAAACTAATAAACCAATGAGAAGTGCTGTGGATCGTTCACCGGAGCATAATGATTTTGTTCAAAGCCATTTGCCCGTTGGAGCTGAAGATGAAGTCAGACTGTTAAAACAATTCATGCGTTGTATTGAGGTTTATGGCGCAGAAATTAAAATCCAAGGGTTTTCAGGATATTTAGCAGAATTACTCATTATTTATTATGACAATAGTTTCTTAGAAGTGATAAGAAATGCACAATCCTTACCAGGTAAAGTCATATCTTTAAGAAAAGAAAAACCAAACAATCTAAAAAAACATCAAAATGATGTTTTTATTTTCATAGATCCAACAGATCCTAATCGGAATGTTGCTGCTGCAGTCAGTAATCAAAAATTATATGAATTTATTGCTGCTGCTAAAAACTATTTACATAATCCCAAAAAATCCTTTTTCTTAAAATCTAAAAAAGAAGTGAAAAAATCACATTTCAAAGAAATACAGAAAAATGAACTTATTCTAACTGTTATTTATCATCAGCGTCCAAAGGTGGTTGATGATGTTCTTTGGGGGCAATTACGAAGGTTCGAAAGTAGTTTATTTCAAACTTTAGATGAATTTCAACTTGAACCTGTTATTATAGACTCATTTGTTACCCCGAAGAAAATTTCAACTATTATTCTCACTCGAACAGCACAAACACCTTCTACTATTTGGGTGAAAGGCCCTCCCGTTTATTTGTGTCATCAACAAGATTTTCTAAAAAACTATCTTAATAACAAAGAAGTGCTTTATGGTCCTGTTATAAGAAACGATCGTTGGCATGTTCTTCTTAAAAAGAATCCTATATCGATTATTCCTTTCTTAAAAGATAAAATCATTGAAAAGCAAATAGCACTGCCTTCACATTTACAACTTTCCCCAAAGAATCTTTTAATTTTAAAGAAAAAAGCATATTTAGAAAAAATAAGAGATGATCCAGAACAAATAAGATATTTATTAAAATTATTACAAGGAACACCTAGTTATCTTAAAAATTAATCTCTTAACATTTCTAAATCCTATATTTCTTCTTGGATAGCCATTTTTATGCCTTTCAAAATACTTTTAGCATGTTTTTCCCATGTCTGTGAATCTATTAATTGCTTCCCAGCAGAAGCGATTTTTTCACGGAGCTTCTCATTTTTACTCATTAACAATATTTTCTGAGTGATTTCTTCTATATCAAAGACATTATCAATTAATAGAGCATTTTCTCGGTGCTGTATTTCATCATCATGTAAATAACCGGAGGTTATAACAGGCAATTTACAAGACATAGCCTCATAAACTGTAAAGCATGAGGATTCATTTAAAGAAGCAGAAATAAAGAAATCTGCAGCTTGATAATAGCTTGGTAAATGTTCATCCGGTACGAAACCTGTAAAAATCATCCGGTCTTTATTTTTCCATGATTTATTTGTGTACTTTACCCAATCGGCTCCCTTTCCTACAAAAACAGCAATTAATGAAGGGTCTTTGTCAAGTGCAATTTCAAATGCTTTAAGAAGGTTTTCTATATTTTTTTCCTTAGCTAATCGTCCGACATATAACGCAATGGTAACGTTATCTGGGATATTATGCGTTTTTCTTACTGGAAATTTTGGTTCGCTATCATAAAATCTTTCTCTGTTTATAGCGAATTTTGCTTGAAAAATTTTCTTTTCTGGTACTTGGAAATCAAGTAGCTTCTGTTTGAATCTTTTTGTTGCGTGAAAATAAACATTAACTAAAAGCGGATAGTAAATTTTCATTATTAATGTACAACTTAAATTACGCAACCAACTGGAAAGCCCTAATACTTTCCCTAAAAGGATTCTTTCATCTTGATGTACAAAAATACCAATTTTTTTCTTATAGATTTTTGATATAAACCCGCCTAACACCCCTAAAGGCATTAATGAATGGATTAGAACGAAATCAGCTTTTTTAATAGCATTGATAGCAGATTTGTCAGGAAATGCCCACCAATATCCCTCATTTTCAATATGAGAGGTATAACTACGTTTTATTGTGAAACCTGGCATTGGTTTTTCAATTTTTTTAGTTCCAACGAAATGTGGTACAACTAGGGTCACTTCGTGTCCTAATTTTACTAAAGCTGGTATAACATAATCAAGATAACGAGTAACACCATCATAGATAGGCTGATAGGAATCACAAATAAAACACAGTTTCATAGAATCCTCTGCCATAAGGTAAATTTTTTTTATAACATGCTTAAATGGATTTTCCGTATCTAATCCTAATAAAATTATCTAAAACCTAACTAAATAGCGTAAACACAAAATATATCCTTTTAGAATAATTATAAGCATCAAACAGTTAATTTATTTGGTAATTTTCAATTAAAAATATACTTAAACTGTTAATGAAAAATTAATAAGATATATCAACCATTAAACTCATGGCGAACATAAAGCCTACTTTGAAACTTAATCAGAGAGAGACACTGTAGAAGAAACAGTGGATTAAGGAGATGTGTAGGATAAAGACAACAAGATAATATTCAAATCAATGAATCTCTCATCGATTTGAAAACGATTGGGATTGTCGATTGTTCGCCATTTCTTATTTCGAAAAAATTAATACAAATCTATCATTTTCTCTTCGGTTTTATTACTTATTTTAATTCTACTCCTTAGTCGAGAAAACATTATATTTGATGATTTTTTATTATCTAATATACTCTCTAATATTTGATTGAATTTTTTTGCATGGTATGTCCAGCTTCTTGTAGAGATTAGCTTAAAGGCATTTTTTTGGAGTTTTTTCTGTAATGCTTCTGAATTTATGATTTTGAGAATATTATCCGTTATCTCTTGAACATTTTCTATATTATTAATTAATAATGAATTGTGTTGGTGTATAATGTCTGGATCATGATCTTTTGCTGAGGTGATAACAGGAGCTCCACAAGCCATTGCTTCAAAGACAGTAAAACATGAAGATTCGTTAAAAGTTGGCGTCACGAAAACATCACTTGATGCAAAATGACTTTGAAGTTCCTTTTCCGGAATAAATCCAGTAAAAATAAATCTCTCCGAGTGCTTTAGCTGCATTTCTTTAAGCAATTTGCTATCAGGACCAGTCCCTACAATTAGTCCATATAGTAGCTTATTTTTTATTATTGCCTTATCAATTGCGAGTAAAATACGATCTACATTTTTTTCAATTGATAATCGACCTAAATATGTTGCAAGTATTGCATTTTTTGGTAAATTATATTTTTCCCGAATATTGTATTGACTTCGAGGATGGAATCGCTTTTGATTAATGGCAAATGGTAAATAATGAATTATCTCATTTGGCGTGTGAAAAAATAATAATTTACGACGAAATCTTTCTGTTGCACAAAAGAATATATCAACAATTTTTGAGTAAAATTTACTTATTAACTTGTATAGAAATTCTCTAAAAAATTGTTGCAGCTTAATATTTTGTTTTAAAATGACTCGTTCATCATGATGGCAAAACAGAGCGATTGGTTTATTAAATAATTTAGCAATTAATCCGCCAAATAATCCCAATGGCATTAATGAGTGTAAAACCACAACATCCGCTTCTTTTACAGCTTTTATTAATCGCCAATCAGGCACTGCCCAGTAATATGCATTTGATCGTATTCTTGTTGTCATTGTTCTAATTATTGTAAGTGTTGTAGATGGTGTTGAAAAATGCTTTTCTCCTTTGAACCATGGGCAGACTACCGAAATTTCCGACCCCAATTGTTCTAATTCAGGAATAAGATAATCTAAGTAGCGTACAATTCCATCAAATATTGGATGGTAGGTGTCGGTGATCATGCAAATCTTCAAGATTATTACTACCCGCTAATAATGGTTTTTTATAATCTATGATTGAAGGATTATTTTTCTCATAGTTTTTCTACAACCTTGAAAATTTTAGTAAAGTCAGATATTGATTTTCAAGAATTTCCTCCTAGGAATTCCAACACTTCTATTTTTTTGTCGTGCAAATAATTTTAGATTATTGATTTATGATTTGGAACCCCTGGAGGAAAGTAAACCACGAGTGTTTCATAAAAACCCGTTTAAAATTTTCTTTAAAAAACTATAATTCTTAAAAAATTTGAAAAAAAGAGATAAAAAGGGGATAAGAATGTTATCCCATTACAAAATTAACGACGACGATAAACGAATCGTGACCATCTTTCCGGAGAGGGTAATTCTTCTGGTAAGCCTTTTCTTTGTCTTATATCTTCTATTATTTCAATTTCCATGCTAGATGGAACTTGTTCAAAGCCTAAAAATTCATAACCCCAGAATGCTCTCCCAGAAGTTGCACTTCTTATTTGTTCTGCAAAATCTCCTAATGTTTCTACCGTAGGAAGTGTTCCTTTGATTCGTACTGCTTCTCCTTCATCTACAGTATCTTCAATTCGTCCTCGATTTTGATTAATCAGTGACATAATGGAACCCATATATTCTTTGGGTGATTTAATATCAACACGAAGAATTGGTTCATACAAATGAGGATCAGCTGTTAAGAAGGAAACATTTAACGCTGCAGATGTCATGCCTAGAATTTCAGAGAAACCAGTATGGGCGGGATCCGTGTGAATGGTAGCATCAGTAATAACTACTTTTAAACCAAGTGTTGGTTCTTTAGCAATTGTAGCAGAATCAATGAATTCGCGGAAAATTTGTATAACATAGGCTTTTATGCGATCCATTCTTTGCACACCAGATGAATCATCGATTAACATATTTGGTCCATGAATATCCCAAATTTTTCGAGCAAATTTTGCATCCCAACCCGCTTTATCACGAAGAATGCCAGCTCGTTCTTTTTCATCTTGTAAGTTACGGATAGCATCTTTCTTAATAAGTTGAATTGCTTTATCATCAAGAGGTTCAATGTATAATCTTAAACGATTATGGCCATTCGGTGATTTAGTATGAATTTCAGCGCCTTGTCTATGGATGCGTTCACGATAGACGATAATAGGTTCATTAACATTTATGGGGACTTGTTCATCAATCCGTTTAGTTAAAATTTCAATTTGTAAAGGATCAATACCCGCTAAAATGTACTTGTTACTTTCTTTATCATGTCTAAAGCTTGCTGTGGGATCAGCCATAATCCATTTAGAAACTACATCACCTAGTTTTGCAATATCTTGAGGATCTTTCGGCTCTATTGCACGGCTAACAACGGGTTCTGCAGCATAGCTAATTTCTTCAAAACCGGGAGAATCAGATCCTGGTCGTCTGAAGGATTCACCACTTGGACAGATAAACCCAAATACCGCAAAAAGATTGCCGGCGGGAATCTCATCACAATCAAGGATATCCGTAATTTCCATTACACCAAGCCGTTTGACTGGTACTTTTTGTTTTTGATTAATTAATTCTAATTCATCAGATGATCTTATTGTTCCAGAGAATATTCGCCCAATAAGAGTTGGTCGTTTCGATCGTGGATCAATAAATACTTTGGTAATCATTCCTAAGAGTGGTCCATCTCTATCACATTCTAATAATGCTTTTCCTTGTTCGGATTCAAGATTACCATTCCAAATTTTAGGAATTTTATATCTTTGGGCTTCTGAGGGATAGGGTAAGTGTTCAATAACCATTCTAAGTAATGCTTCTTCTAAATGAAGATTTTCTCTGAGCCATGTTCTATCATCATCTGCGTACTTTTGGAAGACAATGCTTGGATCTTTATGGCCTGCTTCTTTTAAAACATCCCATGTGAAAGCCCAGCCATCTTTAGCTGATCCAATAGCTACACTATTATCTTGAAAAGATACTTTCCACTTATCTTTGAATTCTTCAGGTGCTACTTTCTCAATATAATTATTTACCTGAGATATGATTGTATCTACTTTCTCGAAAACTTTCTTTGGTGATAATTTTAATTCTGAGATAAGACGATCAACCTTATTGATATATAATACAGGCTTAGTCATCTCCTCTCCTACTGAAAGACGAATATTGGTTTCTGTCTGAGTCATTACACCCTCTAAAGCATCAACGAGAATGATACAACCGTCAGAACCACGTAATGCTCTTGAAACTTCTCCAGTAAAGGAGATATGACCAGGCGTGTCGTTTATTTCGAATAAATAGGTTTCACCTTTATAATCATAAGATAATAAAACAACACTAGTAAATATTGTAATACCTCGTTCTTGTTCTTCTTCATCAGAGTCTGTCATCAATTTCTGGCCAGCATCTTGATCTGACATCAAACCAGCACGTCGTAGCAAATAATCACTAGTTGTGGTTTTTCCATGGTCAATATGAGCCGCAATAGAAAATACCCGGCGTAATTCCATGGGGTGTTCTTTAATCATTTTTCGTATGGCATCTGGATTTTTAATACGAACCATATTTTTACAACTCACTAATTTTTATTCTGTATAGATTGTTAGTTTTTACTGTTTAGTTAGATTATCCAACATAAGTTACTTTTATATCTATTCAAGAGAGTGATATGTTATCGTTTTGATAATCACTTGTGGACTTTTTCATTTCCCTAAAAAGTGTCTTACCCGTTGGATAAATAAATTTCAACATCATACAGAGTAGATAATTATTTTTTGATTTTTTCATGCATATCTACAAGAGATGATGAAATAACTAATTTCTAATTCTCATTGTTAATCAAACCCTTTTTAAAGTCGTCGATTCGTAGTTTTTCAATAAGGACTCTCCTAGAAATTAGTTGAATCTATTTTTTTCCATTTAATTTATTATTATAAATTTAGCGATGTTATTGAATGATAATAATTGAGC
>JAYEJY010000225.1:0-2443 GCA_034660795.1 Promethearchaeati archaeon
TAATAAGCAAATAACAAGAATTGATCATAAATAAAAATATTTGTGATTGACATGTCTGACACTCAAATAACTAATCAAGAAGAATTAATAAAAATCCTTAGAGAATCTAATAAAAAAATAACCCCACAAAGATTGGCAATATGTGAATTTATATTAGATAATAAAAAACACTTTTCTGCTGAAGAGATTTTTGATAATATTAGAAAAAGATATCCCTCAATTAGTCGAGCAACCATATACAAAACGTTGAGTTTACTTAAAGAACTAGATATCGTAAAAGAGCTCTGTTTCAGTGGTGAACCTGCAAAATATGACACAAACACCGATTTGCATGCGAATATTATTTGTGCGAATTGTCATAAAATAAGAAATTATGAATCACAATTGATTGAGAATTTTTGGGAAGATCTTACCAAAGAAATCGGGAAAGAACCTGTAAATCATCGCATTGATTTTTTTATCATATGCGAAGACTGTAAAGAAAAAACATAATCACTAAATTCTCCAAGAGGAAGTTTCCCAAAGAATTATATATACCTTCTCTGACAGCTATCATAATCAGAGAAGTACAAAAGTGATTAAGTAAATAGTAAGAATATAACCTTTTTTTCAGACATTTGTTTTTGGAAACATTAATTTGTTTTGAAATCAAATTTTTCTGATATGGGAACTATTTCTAATTCTATGAAGCTAATCAGTTTTGTAGTTCAAATATATCATGGAGATATACTATAATTGAGTTATCATGAAGAACAAGAAGAACGAAAAATGTGGCCAATCGTCTGTGACGAATGTGGCAAAGAAGCTGAGGTTCCTTTTGAACCCGATGGCGTCCGACCTGTTTATTGTCAGGAATGCTATCGAAAGCGACGAAATCAACGAAGAAAACGATATTAAAATTTGAAATATTTAATTTAATTATCATTTCTTCTCTTTTATTTTTCTTTTATTTATTTAGTCTTTTATCTACAATATTTGGGCATTAAAATTTTTTAACACAAATTTATTAAAACTCATCTGCTTGTTCATTTTTGGATATTTTTTTGATATCTATTGGGAATACTTCTTTTGATTGTATGAATGGAAAAACTCTAGAAATGATTTTTACAATACCAGCTATTTTTTCTTCATCGAGATAGATTTGTCCTTCTTGCTTGTTTAGTTCCGGAAATTTCTGAATGGATTCTTGGATAAGTTGCTGCATTGCTGTACGTAAAATGAAGGATAATTTTTCCACAATTGCTATAGCAACCATGTTTTCATGACCTATCATGATTAAAGACATATTAGTCATTTGGATTCTTTTTAACCTGTCTTCAGTTCGAAAGATCGATTTCAGAAATGTTTCAAGACCAGTTACAGCCCCACCCATTAAAAGAGCACTATCTTTAGTAGTTTCGTGTTCTCCTACTTGACAATTATATATTACTAATCCATTCGAATTTAATAGAATGAGATTATGGATATCATGCGGCACGAGATAAATATAATATGGAAAGATGAAATAAATTACAGCAACATAGAGGAATACTACTGTAAAAACTTCCATATTTGGAATATCCCATGTTGTCCAATGTTCTGTTAATTCTAGTATTGAAACAATTTCAAAAGCAACAAAGGCAATGACAAATAATAACGAAATCGTTTTCAATGGTTGATATTTTGATTTATTATATATACGGTAAAAAACCATCATAGCATAGCCAATTACAAATATCTGTAAAAACTCAAAGAAATAAATGCCAAAATAATCCTCTAAGCGAGCTCTTTGCGGATTTGTGATGAGATCGAATAAATAAGTGGAAACAAAAATTCCCCAAAATGAAAAAGCAATTGTTGTTGTCCAAAACCGTGGTTTCGCATGTTCTAAACATTCAAGAAAAACAAATAAGACAAGTAGTGCCACTCCATAAATAATAAAATGTGTATCATTATATTTTTCAAGACTTGTCATGCCAGCATATTTTATAAGACAATAAAAAATAAGTTCGTAAATACCTTGGAGTGCACCAATACCGAAAATAACGATAAGCCAATTCAATGCTCGAATTTTTAACTTTATTCGTCTATAAAGGAATAAGCGCATTATAATGGTTAAAATAGTTATTTGAATGCTAATAATGATTAATTCGAGCGTACTTTTTACCATAGGGTATTTTTAGAATTTAGTACTAAAAAAGTATTGCGCTTTTATATTTGGCCACTTATTATTATAAACAATTATGTCAATCAATTAAATTATTTCTATTAATACTTCATAATCAAAATTATTGGTTATAATGCTTGACATAATTTACAAAAATTTTAGTGTTTTTATCCAATTCCGATGAATGCAGAATTTTTCTAATTGTTCTTCTAGCAACTCGTTCTCTTTTTATTTCCGGAAAAATCGTAAATAAAACCCCAGATACTCTAAGAAAAACCAAGATTCTTAAGAGATCTA
>JAYEJY010000226.1:0-2435 GCA_034660795.1 Promethearchaeati archaeon
GTGATACTTTTCTTGGACCAGATATAATGAAAAAAATAGTTAATTATTTACAAGAACATCGAGAACAAAAAGAAATAATTATTTTTAATTCGCATTATCATTGGGATCACCACTGGGGGAATTGTTATTTTTCTGACTCTTGGATTATTTCTCATGAGTTATGTAGAGAGAAAATTATTGAAAATGGTAAAGAAGAATTGGAGAAGTATATAAAATTTCACAGAGGTGAAATAAAACTACATCCGCCTAATATTGTGTTTAAGCATAAAATGAATTTCATAGAGGAAGACATATTCTTTTTCCATTCCCCAGGACATACTAAGGATTCTTCATCATGTTATGATAAAAATGATAAGATTTTATTTGCAGCGGATAATGTTGAAATTCCAATTCCTTATTTGAATCAAAATCCCGATGATCTTGACACTTATCAAAATACATTACGAAATTATCTGGATTTAGCTTGTAAAAAAGTTATTCCCGGTCATGGACATATATCTGGTAACGAACTAATTGAAAAGAATTTAATTTATATTGAGTCTTTTCCAGAAATACCTCAAGAGTTACTTAAAAATAAAAACCGGAAAATGCTTTTACATATTCATTTTCATAATTTACAAGCACATGCTTTAGGATATGAAAAGAGAAATAAAAAGAAAAAGGCTCAAGAATTTTACCAGAAAATGTGTGATTTTGCTGAAAAATGGGCTATTTTAGAAAATCAACAATTAGAAAAACTAAAGAAAAAATTATTCTAGATAAATAATCTGTATATTACCATTTTTCTGATTATTTTGTCAAACGTAAATGTTTTTTAGTAGTTAGATTATCTTCGATATATGAATGAGCAAAAATTTCCCTATGGCAAATCTTTCCTCTTATGCTTAGGTTTCTTTACGATCAACATTTCTTGGTCAGTGTACAATGTTTTCATTCCTCAATTTTTAGAAAGAGATTTCATTGCCTTACTTGGCGAGAATTTCCATGCTATTAATACCCTGGTTGGATTAGTAATGATTCTCGATAATATAATTGCTGTTCTCATGCAACCGTATATTGGACAGCTTTCTGATAGGACATGGATTCCAAAACTCGGACGTAGATTACCATATGCAATGCTCGGAATACCTTTAGCAGCACTTTTTCTAGGACTAATAGGTAATTTTAATGCTACTTTATGGTTACTTATCCTTTTAATAGGTGGCTTTAATATTTCAATTTCCTTTTATAAGGCTCCAGTTATGAGTCTAGTACCTGATACGTTACCAAATGAATATCGAAGTCAAGGATCTGGTATTCTTAATGTTGTGGGGAGTGTTGCAAGTATCGTAGGCTTGTTTGTTGGTTCTTATTTGATTTCTCTTGATTCTAATTGGACTTTTTGGCCACTTTCAATAATCATGATAATTTGTTTAGTAATTCTAGTATTAACAACAAATGAAAAAAAAGATATAAAAATCCGAAAATCAGCATCAAAAACAACCTTTTTTGAAGCGTTTCGTTCATTGTTAAAAGAAAAAAATTGGCTATTAATTATTAATTTAATAGGTATTTTTTTCCATGCTGCTGGATATCAGATTGCAGAAACATTTGTTAGTAGGTACGTTACGAATATATTAGATATACCAGCTTCTAGAGCCGGTTATATTTTAGGTGGCTTTTTTATCTTCAATATACTAATGGCTATACCAGTTGGTTTTGTTGGGAGATTAATTGGTCCTCTTAATGCTTGTGTAATTGGTTTAGCCGGGGTAAGTATCTCATTAATACCTATGATTATAATTAGTCTTGTATCAATTGATACAATTACAAAAATATTAACCTTGACACCGGGATGGGAACTGCCATTTGTATTAATACTTATAATAATTTTGGGTTTCAGCTTTCTTCTTGTCACCATCAATAGTATTGTTGTAATTTGGGATCAAGCACCTGAAGAAAAAAACGCTACATATACTAGTTATTTCCATGTCTTTGCTAATTTAGCAGCGATTGCAAGTCCTTTCCTTTTTGGTGCTGTTTTTGACTTATATGAAGTTATTACAGGCATAAATGGGCTATACATCTTTTTTGTTTGTATAGGTTTTTGTTATGTTATTTCATTTTTAATTTATTTAGTTGTTAAAACTAAGCGTACACAAAGATTAATGGAAACAAAAGATAGAGAAGAATATATTAGACAAATGATTCAGAAAAGAGAATATCCTCTTCTCTTCCTTCCTTACTTATTATTTGGGGTTGGATTGCGTCGAGAAAAAGCAATTCAAGATTTAAAACAGGAACAAATGCAAGAGATATTGGATTTAAAGGCTCAATATCGTCGTTTGCGACATAAACATAATCGATTAAAAATTGGCCTTGATGAAAGTTTAGATCAAATTCTTGAATTACAGAAAAAGGAAATTGAGGAATACAAAAAAATAGAAAAAGAAAAA
>JAYEJY010000227.1:0-12483 GCA_034660795.1 Promethearchaeati archaeon
TCTTTCATTAGCAATGCCTAAATCATACCCAAACATAAGGTAAAGTTTACAGCTAAGATTGGTTTCAAGTGGAATAAATTCTTCGAGAGTATTAAATGCCTTGAAAAATTCTTCTCTATGTTCTTGGAAATAATCACTATGAGTTCTAATCTGCTTGAGATATTCTCTACCTTTTTCTTTTTCTTTCATCAAAAGCTCTTTCCAAAAATGATCAATAGTTTTACCTATGTTCTGAAAAAGATTTGCATTTTCATAAATGTCTTTGGCTACGATGTGCTGTGTGATACTTTTTAATTTATCGGATGATGGGTCTAAAAGATAATTTAAAGCAATATCAAGAAATGATGAATCAATTTTAACTTCAAAATTCAAAGTTATCAATTAAAGTACTTCTTACATATCTATATAATTGATATTATTCAATATCTAAAAGGTAAGCAAAATTTGAAAAGATAACTTCTAAAAACACAACAGCAACGGTTTCTAAACCATTTAAAGAGAAATATAAAATATTCTCATCATTAATAGTAACATAGTAAAAACCAAGCGCTGTAAATATCATGAAAAAGAAAACATTAGCAATTATTATACCAGTAACAATTATAAGCTTAATGATTGCATCAGCAATATTTGTTCCAATGATAATCTATGGTGGAGCAAAAGTAGCAGTTGTCGAGGGCGAAGTAACCTTTGAAAGTACAGTAAGTACAACATCAAGCATGTCAACAAAAGCATTCACTCCTTCCATAGGAAATGTGCAATTGGACTTGAAAAATAAGACAAAAAATGCAATAGCCTATGCATACGACGGTATAAATGGACGGTCAGAAGCACCGGAAGATAATCCAAGTGAAGAAATTTCTCTGGAATTATCTATTAAATTTATAATTTCAAAAGATGGTGAAATCGTAAAAGAAATAGATATTGGTGTAACGCATGGTGAAGGCATGCACAATGTAACAACAACATTAGGGCCAAGTGAAGGATTCACAGAAAGTGGTACATACGAATTAACAATTCAAATTTCATTAAAATTAAACACACCAGGAACAAATCTGGATTTAAATATAGATCTTGGGCCATTTGAAATATATTTCAATCCTCCGGCCTAATTTCTTTTTTATTTTTTTCTAAAATCCATTAATTATATTTTATTTTACTTTTTGTTATTATAAATTACCCAATTTTTCAGTAACTAAAAATCTTCTTAGAAAAACTAAGATCATTTGAAAACCTCTCTTCAAAATAGATGTAGGTTTGATGGTACTCGACACATCCATCAACCCGAACCCCCAACGGTGTTCCCGTCTGTAATATAGGCAAGGTTTCCTTAAATACAGAGGTCATTCATCGTTCACCGCGCATCATCAAATGTCCATAGCTTACTCACCCAATAGCGTTTATTATGCTTTTTCACTTTTCAACCATAAATGTTGAGAGATAAGGTCAGTTCTCTCTTTGGGAGGAGCAGCAGTTATTGATACATTCGTTAAGGGGAAAACAGTTGGATTAATGACTAGAAGAATAAGTATTAGTGAAACCTACTTCTGCTGTTTTCGAGTAAAAGATCACATGTAACATTCCAAATTCAATATTCGTGTAATTAGTACTTAGTAATTAAAAGTTTAAACTTATCAATAGTAGCTGAAGAAGATTGAATGATATATTCTTAAATAAAGATATAAAAAAAGAAAAAAAGATAGCAAAAGTAAAACAATTAAATCGTAATGCTTTTAATAGGAAAAGGTTTGTCGAAAAGGTGTATTGAAGAAAAAAGAGAAAAAAAGAAAAAAAAGCACAAAAAAACAACAACTTTTTTTAAAAAAAGGAAAAACGACGTGCAAGTATAAACATCAATACAGAAACTTAAAAAGAAAATAAGAAAAAAACGTAAAAAAACGAATGGAGAAGTAAAGTAAAAATGCCAAAAAAATATGTTTACACCTTCGAAGAAAGCAAAAAAGAAATGAAGGAACTCCTCGGTGGCAAAGGAGCAAACTTAGGAGAAATGACAAGCCTAGGAATACCGGTACCACCAGGATTTACGATAACAACAGAGGCTTGTATAGAATACTTGGAAAAAGATAAACAATTCCCAGACGGAATGATGGACCAAGTAGAAGAAGCCCTGAAAAAACTCGAGAAAAAAATGGGCAAAAAACTAGGGGACAAAAAAGATCCCTTACTCGTATCTGTCAGAAGCGGGGCAGCAATAAGCATGCCAGGAATGATGGATACCGTCCTAAACCTCGGATTAAATGACGAGTCAGTAAAAGGACTAGCAAAACAAGCAGAAGACGAACGATTTGCATACGATTCATATAGACGATTCATATCAATGTTCAGTGATGTCGTAAAAGGACTGCCAAGAAAAGAATTCGATAAAAAACTAGGGGAAATGAAAGAAAAGAAAGGCGTAGAAAACGACATAGACCTAGAAGCAGTCGATCTGAAAAAATTAGTGGAACAATACAAAAAACTATACAAAAAATTGCAAGGAGAACCATTCCCACAAAAACCGAAAAAACAACTAACAGAGTCAATAGATGCAGTATTTGCCTCATGGGACAACCAGAGAGCAATAAATTACCGAGAACACGAAGGAATACCACACGACCTAGGAACAGCAGTAAATGTGCAAGTAATGGCTTACGGAAACATGGGTGAAAAATCAGCAACAGGAGTAGCATTCACAAGAAACCCCTCAACAGGAGAAGATGAACGGTTCGGAGAATACCTGAAAAACGCACAAGGAGAAGACGTCGTAGCAGGAATAAGAACGCCGAAACCAATAAGCAAACTAAAAGAAGAAATGCCGGAAAGCTACAAAACATTCGACAAGATATGCGACAAACTAGAAAAACACTACAAAGACGTGCAAGACATAGAATTCACAATACAAGAAGGAACATTCTATATGCTGCAAACAAGAACAGGAAAAAGAACGGGCGTAGCAGCAGCAAAAATAGCATACGACATGGTGCAAGAAGGACTAATAGACAAAAAAACAGCAGTGAAAAGAATAGACGCAAGAGACGTAGAAAATACCCTCTTCCCACAAATAGACTGGAAAGACTGGGACGACAAAACATACACAGACGAAAAAGGAAAAGAACAAAAAGCAGTGGAAATAGCAGAAGGACTACCAGCGTCACCAGGAGCAGCAGCAGGAAAAGTATACTTCACAGCAGACGAAGCAAAAGAAGAAGCAGAAAAAGGAGAAAAAGTAATACTAGTGGCAGAAGAAACAACACCAGAAGATTTCCATGGAATGGCAGCGTCAGAAGGAATAATAACAGAAAAAGGAGGAATGACGTCACACGCAGCAGTAGTCTCAAGACAAATAGGAACAACATGTATAGCAGGAGCAGGAGACATCTCAGGAATGAAAGTGGAAAAAGAAAAAGTAATAGGGGAAAATAAAACAACGGTGAAAAAAGGAGAATGGATGACACTAGACGGATTCGAAGCAAAAGCATACAAAGAAAAACTACCACTGAAAAAAGCACAACTGTCAAAAGAAATGAGAGAAATACTGAAATGGGCAGACGAAATAGCAAAAAAAGAAGGAAAAGGATTCCACGTAAAAACAAACGCAGACAAACCAGACCAAACAAAAGTGGCAATAGACTACGGAGCAAAAGGAATAGGACTAACAAGAACAGAACACATGTTCATGGAAAAAGAAAGACTGCCAATAGTGCAGAAAATGATACTGGCAAGAGACAAGCCAGAAGAAAGAAGAAAACACGTATTCGACCTACTACCATTCCAAAGAGGAGACTTCGAAGGAATATTCAGAGAAGCAAAAGGATACCCGGTAATAATAAGACTAATAGACCCGCCACTACACGAGTTCCTACCAAACGAAATAGAACTAATGGAAAAAATATGGAAGGAAAACTTGCCAGAGGACTCAGAAGAAGCAAAATTGTTAAAAGAAGTTAGAGCGTTAAAAGAGCAAAATCCCATGTTAGGCTTCAGAGGAGTAAGACTCTGTCTGGGAATACCAGAGTTAATCGAAATGCAATCACGAGCCATTATCGAGGCTGCTATCAATGCCCAAAAAGAAGGGCAAAAGGTCTATCCAGAAATCATGATTCCGGTGGTCGGATTCGAGAAAGAATTCGAGATCGCCAAAGATATGGTTATGGAAGTAAAAGCAAAAGTCGAGGAAGAAAAAGGATCGAAATTAAAGAAATTTAAGGTTGGGACGATGATAGAAATCCCAAGAGCTGCTCTCAGAGCTAAACAAATAGCAGAAGCAGGGGCGAGTTTCTTTTCATTCGGTACTAACGATTTACACCAGATGGGCTTGGGCTTCTCTCGTGATGATGCTGGTAAGTTTATTCCCTTATATCTTGAGAAAGGTATTATGAAGGGCGATCCTTTCGTAACTATTGAACAAGATGGTGTTGGTGAGCTCATGGACATCTGCGTTAAGCGTGGTCACGAAGGCAATCCTGACATTGAGATCGGTATTTGTGGTGAGCAAGGCGGCGAACCTAAATCCATTGATTTCTGTTACCGTATCGGTTTAGACTATGTCAGTTGTTCACCTTTACGTGTTCCCGTTGCTCGTTTAGCAGCTGCTCACGCTGTTCTTAAGAATGGTCCCCGGGAATAATTTATCGAACCAGACTAATCCTCTCTTTTTTGAGGGGGTTGCTTTTTTTCTTTTTCTTTAAGGATTTTTTCATCCTATTAGTCTGCGTTATACTTTTTCTGCTAATGTTCGAGTGACTGATTCTTCAAATATCTGATTTAATAATGGATTTTTTTCCACTTTCCCTTGGTCGAAATAAAAACTTGCTTCCGTGCTTCTCTCCTTTATCTCTCTTTTTATTTGAGAAATTTTCACCCGCAGCTCATGCGTGTCTTTTTCTACAAATAATATTAACAACAGTTGTTTTTTGACTTTTTCAATTAATATGGTCATCTCTTCATGTGTTATATTTTTCAAAGAACCTGGCGTTTTTCTTGACAATATTTCTTCCGTGAACGATGAAATACTCGAGAGAAAGCCTGATACTAGAACATCATTTTTTTTCAAGCGTTCATCAAAATACTTAGAATAAATAGGCACACCACTTTCAGTAGTAATAAGAATACCGTAGACGCTTGATTTAATTATCTTTGGTTTTTTCAATAACTGAAATGAAAGTATGGAATTATTTGATGTTTTTAGAAAATTCAGCAATTTAGCTGTCTTTTCTTTTGGTGAGATTGTTTCTTTTGCTTGTCTCAGCAAATCTCTGTTCTCTTTTGTTCTTGAGAGTTGTATTTGAAGCCCCAAACTTTCTGCTATCTTGGTTGCTTCCATTAAATCCTCCTCGCTTTTTTCTTGATCCCTTATAATGGAATAAAGATTAGCACGGATAATTAGTATGTCACATAGTAATGGCTTGAGTTCTTGTTCTCTGCAGGCCTGAATAATATTTTCTATTAAAGTAAATGCTTGTTGAAAGTCCTCTGTCTTTCCGGAATGGAGATATCGCGAGAGATAAATTTTCGCTAATTGTATCTGAGCTTTCAGCATCGTTCGATAGACAGCAATACTATTACTCATATATTCTAGTGCTTTGTGTAATTGTTTTTTTGCCATACCAAAATTTAATTCTCTAGTCTCTATAATTCCTTTATAGTAATGCTTTAGAGGTTTAAATGTTTTTGAATCTAAATAATTGATAACTTTTATGAGTTCTTTTATAGAGTTCCGAGCGCTATTTATATCCTCCATTTCTAGAAAGATTTCAATTTCTTCTGCTAGCAGGTACATTAAATCTAAACTAGCTTGTTTATTTTGTCGCTCAATGTCTAATCCTTCTTGAATATTTTTTAACGCTTCCACAAAGTTTCCTTCAGCTCGGTAGGTAGATGCAATATTGCTGAAAGTTATTGTTCTAAAGAGTTGCCCCGTTGATTGAAGGTGTAGTTCTTTTGATTTCAAAAATGATTCTCTTGCTGTCCCAAAATATCCCTGAGTATTCTGAATAACGCCGATATTATTATACGCATATGCCATTCCTTTAAGGTCGCCTATTTTCTTAAGGTATTCTAAAGATCTATAGAATTCTTGTATAGCCGCAGAAAAATCACCTGTCTGGGTTGAAATTGCTCCATTAACGTTTTCTATGTATCCTATAAGATACGGGTGGTTCACTTTCTCTCCATGTTTTGTTGCACATTTATTTAATTCTATTGCTCTTTTTATTTCCCCTTTTTCAAGTAACCAAAAACTAAGAACTGAAAAGAATAAGCCTGTATAAAAATCGGTTAAATAGCTGTTCTGCTCTTTGGTAAGTAGTTGTTTTCCCTCTTCCTCATACTTTGCTAATGTCCCATAATCATGCATTTTTCCACAATTTTCAATAATTGATAGTAAGATATCCATTTTATCTGCAAATGAAAAGTATTCCCCTTGTTTTTCTTGTTGTTTTACTTGCAACCATTTTTCTACGAGAAATTTTTGTTTTTTTTCTAATTCACCAGGATGAAATATTGTTGATTCAAAATATGACTGAATAATTGGATCTTGGGTATCTTGATAGAATATTTCGCAATTTTTAATCCCTATTGAATAATTTAAAATTCGTAAGACAACTCTCTGAATTTTGATTAATTCTTCGTCTGTTAATTTGTTATTTATTGATTGTAATTCTGGATTATTTTTGATTAACCGTTTTACTATGTCTTTTGCTGCTTTTGGAAATGGATCAAAAGAATATTCATTTTTTAGTTTTGAATACTTCTTTTTTATTGCTTCTAAAAGGTTAGGAGGAATACTTCTTTCAAAAAATTTTATCCATGTTTTCATCAAAGTCAATCCAAAAAAATTCTACTCTATTAGTAAATATCTCTTTTATATCAACTATATTAATTATCTTATTGTTAAGTTTGGGAAGCGATTAAAATTCGGACCAACTGAATAGCTAGTAAAAAGATTATAAAATACCTGCCGTAATCATAGTAAGGAAGCAAATTTTCATGTATTTTATTTGAGGAAAAAGTATAATTTTAGCTTTGCTTAAGAATTACCCCTAATAGAAATATAAGAGCTTAAAAGGAATCCAATAAATAGCAGAGTTAGAAGAATATTAGAAATTATTTCCTAACCAATTTATTATTTTCTCAACAAATCCATTCACGAATCGAATTTTTCCTTCTTTATCGTTTATAATGAAATCATGATTACAATCCTGGAAAGTTATAACGGTTACCTTTTTATTCGTTAAACCGTTTAACGTTTTCATTATTGCCGGTTTATGAATAGCTAAAGGATGGATGAGATCATTTTCAGCAAATAATAGAAGTAGTGGACACTGAATTTTTTAAACACGTTTTTTGGGTTAAATGCTAAGAAGGATCTATACATGGATGTGTTACCAAAAGCTAGAATAAAACCTTCATAGTGATTTTGTAGATATTTTTGAAACTCGCTTTCATCTATTTCCTCATTTGTGATTGTTTTTTGAAATTTTTCCTTCATTTTTTCATGTAATTCTGAGATTGCCTTATTCCCTTTTATAGGATCTTGGAGCTTTTGTAGCATTTTCTTAAATACATTGTTTGCTTTTTTTCTCTCCTTTTCTGTTTCTCCTTTTTTGTTTAGCGATGAAGTTTCTTGTTTGCAGTGCTGTTTCTTGACCATTTAAGCCTGGTGGTGCAGCAGAAATGATAAAAGCAATGTCATCATTCATGGTTGCTGCTAATGGTCCTATTATTGCTCCTAAGCTATGCCCAAAAAAACCTATTTTATCAGTAGTGATTTCTGGATGATTTCTCAAAAAATTTGCAGCTGCTATTGCTTCCTTAGCCAAATCATTAAAGGTGTAGTCATGCCAATTAACATCTGTTGATTTTCCACAACCGCGATCATCAAAACGCAAACTGGTGATGTTATTCTCCGCAAACATCTGGGCTAAGATTTTGTATCGTTTTAACCCTTTTACTTCATTATCCCTTGTCACAGGACCGTATCCACTTAAAAAAACGATGCCTTGCTTACATTCATTTTTTGGTATCGTTAATGTTCCAGAAATTTGTATATTATTAATAAGAAAGTCTACTTCTTTCTTTTGAATTGTTTCTCTCAGCTTCAACTCCTCCATTATTACTATCAAAGTTATTTGGAGATAATAATTTTGTATTTTCTATTGCTGGATAATTATTTTTTTCCTAACGTGTCTTGTTTTCCCCTTATTCTTGTTCAAATCTTTTTTTACCTCTCAAATTTTTTATTTGTTATTTCTTAAAAATTGCTACAGGGTAGACTTTTTTCTCGAGTGATTGTACGATAGCGTCAAAATCCACTCCTACTTGTTTGGCTATCCGTTTTAGCATCTCTACTTGTTGGTGGTGATACGGTATTCCTTCTTGTTGGGAATACTCAAGTGCTTTCTTTCCTCTATCCCCTGGCCATCTTGTTGCTGGTCCAAAATAGTTTTCTTCATAGTCTGTCATTAATTCTCGTACACGTGATTGCGCTTCTTCTTTTGTGTACTGATAATCTATTACTTGTGCTTGGTATCCCAGAGAAATCCTAGGACTATTTGGCTTTGAATCTATTTTTTTTAGTGCTCCTCCTCCAATTGAATGTTCGGCTTCTATCATTCGAAGCAAGGCATCTCCCTTATATCCCGCTTGTGTTGATCCTAAAGGAAAAATGCTCCCCTTATAGTGCTGTTTTCCATTTGTTATTTCTACAAAATCCGCTGGGTCTAGTGTTGACTTATAGTTTTTATCTGCAGCATATTCTGGGATATGTAATTTTTCCCCTGTTTTGTATGCTTTAATACAATAATTTGCTGCCATTCGGGTTAATGCCATATCAAGGGTTAAAATGCCGGTGTAATGGGGAATTGATATTGCTATAGGATTGGTTCCTGTTCGTAAGTCTTCCCCTGCTCCTTTTGTGTAATCTAATCCTTTTGGGTCATCACCCATTGGTTTTACTAAGGCAGAGGTTGTACAGGTGACCGTGCCAATTAGGTCCCCTTCTTTAGCTATCCTCTCACTCCAGACTCCTGCTGCTCCGAAATGGTTGGCTTCTTTGACTATCACTTTTGCGAGCCCGTATTTTCTGGCTAATTTTTTCACTAACGCAACTGCTTTTTCAGAAGTGATATGTCCAGGTGCACTATGGGCATCAATTATCGCGATAGTCGGATATTTTTGGGGAAGTATTTCAGGTTCTGCTTCAGGATTGACGGTTGTGAATAGTCCTGTTAAAGTAGCTGCCTCTTCCAGACCAGTTCCCCCCGCTAGACCATGCGAAAAAATCCCTCTCTTATCTGCCTCCAGTAACGCTTTTGCGGTTGCTTTTGCTGCTTTTTCTGGGTACCCGCTTTTTTGTAAGACTTTTATTGCTAAGTTTTCTATTTCATTTATTTTATAGTGATCACGTTTGTTCTTCATTTTTTTTCTCAACCATAGGGTAAAGATTACGGTAACCAAGTCCCCTTTTTCTTATTATTCTTTCAATTCATTGTAGGTTATCATTGTTCTTTAAATGAAAAAACCTTGAAAAGGATTGTTTTTGTAATCATTAATTTTAGTAGTATCTCAACCAATTTTCGAATTCTTATTAAAATGGATAGTTAGGGTGTTGTTTATCTCTTAATCTCATCTGGAAAACTTTCTTATTCTGTAGATCTACGTTTTGCAAATAAAAGAGTCCATCAATACTTTTAAACAATACAATCTTGCTAGGGATGATTTTTACGAAAACTGCATCCTTTTTCCCTTGTAACTTAGTAAACCATTTATATTTCTCAGAGAATTTCTTTTCAATTTTCTGTAGTTTCTCATCCAGTGGCCAAGAATGGATTTCAGCCTTCCCCTCGATTTGTATTTCCATTTGATTTAATCCAACATTAGGATTTTTTTCTATCTGTTGGATTTTCTTATTGAATCCCCATGAAGTAAAATATATATCTAATCCATCATTGATGTATTGGACATTCCGGTTTGTAACTCTGTTGTTATAAGCCGTTGCTAGTGAGATATTTTTGTTCTTTTCTAAGGTTGTAATAATATCCTTTTTCACTTTAGTAAAATCTATTTCTTTTCTACTTTTCACCATTATCTCTTGCTATTTATCTATCATAAAAACTCCTCTCTATAGACTATTCTTTTTTGAGATATTAGTTTTATGTGATAATAGCAAGAAATTCTTCATTTACTTTAGTAAACATCTATTCTAAATTTGGTTATTCATATTAGTTTGTCATTCCACCTATTTATTATTAGCAAAACTTAATTCCTTTTGAATTCAATATATCATTGACCCGCATAAAGATAGTAAAACGTTCTTTCCATTGGGAACAAGATTTTGAAGCTGTTCGGGTATTCTTGATAAATCTCTATACTATAACAAAATCATTGCATATTTGGTTACCTATGCGATTTGAGAATATCAAATATGGCCCTTGTGGAAGCGCATATAGAAAAGCAGATGATAATGATATTAAAATTTGGTAAGAAACCTCTCTTTTACCCAATTCTTCTAAAATCATAGTAATTATCATTAAATTAAACAAGTCCTTTTTTTCCATCAATACACATCCAAAATACAAGGCTTTTGAAAAGGAATTAATTCATTGGATAGAAGGCCAAATAAAAAAACAAAAAAATGCTAAAAATATAACTATTTATGCTTTAGAGGGAGACAAACAACGTATCAAATTATTAGGATCATTGAGATTTGTACAAAATAGTTTTGATGAATATTGTCGCATTCGAACTTTATGAGAACCTTTGCCTGATTTTAAACTTCCAGAAGATTATATGATAAAACATGTTCAATTGCCCATAGATTTTAAAAAATATCGAGCTGTTCAAGCTGCTGTTTTCTCCCATTGTAAGCAAATGACTCTAAAAAAAGTTAAACACTATACTCAAGCCTCCTTTTATCAACCAGACCTTAATTAGTTGCAGTTGCACCAGATGATACATTTGCAACTTTCTGTACAGTTCGTTTTGATCCAGTTGGTAAATGTGCTGAATTTGAACCAGTTGGCACGCATCCTTTTCATCGGGAAAAAGGTTTGGCTAAAGCATTGATGACAGAGGCTTTAAAACGTTTAGAACATTATAATCCAATTTTAATTGCTATAACTGGCGCTGCGAATACTCCAAGTGCAAATCGATTATATGATTCAATGGGTTTCATTAATAAAGAAGAGATACAATTTTAGCAGAAAAAAGTTAAAAGTTTTCATATTACTCTGTAAACATTATTTTTGATTATAGAAATACTATAAACTATAAAAATAATTATGCTTAAAACAAATGTACTATTTGTAACAGTAATTAAATTGGGTTGTAGAATCGAATGAGACAACTTCGAATCATCAAAACTTGTGGGATTTTATTCTTATTAGTTTCTTTTTCCTTTTCTCTTTTAGGTGTTCACGGGAAGAATTATACTTGGAACAAAGGTGATAAATTTACTTGGGAGACTCATTATGAAACCACACAATTTTATGAAAATGAAAATGGGACATGGGATGAGTATTGGTGGGGTTTATCCCATTTACTTGATGTTAAAATCATGGATTATTATCCTGAAACGAAGATACTGCTTGTCAAAGAATCATGGGCTTATCCTGGTATGACTTCCCCCTTTATTATCCAAGAGGTTACTGATTCATGTGATTTGGTTGGAGATTTAAATAATACTGACATTACAAATCTTTTTCAATTCAATTATGAGTTTGATCCTTTTCAAAATGATACTTACCTTTCAGGGATTTACCCTAACTCAGGTAGTGATCGAGTCCCCCATCATCGTTTTTGTTTGGCTGACTGGCGTATTACTAATGAGCTTTTTCAAGAAACATTTAACGATTCCTGTACCATTGTATCTATTAATAATACCGATATAACATTCAGAGATTTTTTGAAAAATTGTTCTTATACTATTATGGGAACAAATAATTATACTAAGGCTTTAGCTTTAATGACCTCAACTAATCACCAATGGTCAGCAACATTTAACTATCCTTCTCTTCTTGAGATTCGGGATCCCGCTGTTTCTGCATATGAGGTTGAAGAAGCTATTGTTAATTTCGCTTTAGCTTACACTGATGGCGGTGTATTAGAAAACTATTCATTAAATAGTTCTATAATTGCTTATATCAATAATAACTACACTTTCCATTATTTTGAAACACATGAAAGTCACTTAACAAGTTTCCAACGAGGAATACTTTGGCAAACAGTTCTCAAAGTTATCCTCCCTGTTTCTTTAATTGCTGCTATTGCGATTATTGTCCTTGTTCGTGTTATTAGAAAAAAATATCAAACTTAGGAGATTCTCTTTTTTTCTATATAATAGAAAACCCACCACATTCTAAACAGAAGCTCCTTAACTAAATAACCTTCTTTAATCCTAAATACTTAGTGTCTCTTACTATTAATTGGTCTAAGAATTATTCTTTCGAAGATAATTCTGTGACATTATTGTTTACTGGTCTATTA
>JAYEJY010000228.1:0-2422 GCA_034660795.1 Promethearchaeati archaeon
CTCAACCTAAAAATAATATGCAAAGTATTATTAAAAAAGCAATTGATAAGAAAACCTATCAAAGACAAAATAAAAATCTTAATATTATAATTACTTGATTAAAATCATTCCTAAAAATGCTTTTTAAAAAAATATTGATTTGAGATTAAATGGTGGACCCGGCGCGATTTGAATTCGCGGTCTGTGGAACACGTCCAACAAGACTCACGCGTCCTCCCGGTATCTGCGGAAGGGTTGACTAGCAATCCCTGCTTATCAGCCGAGCGCGCTAACCAAGCTTTGCATGATTCGGATTCCTCCGTAATCATTGTGCCACGGGTCCGTAAGTTCTTTATAGACTCTCTTGATTTTGATTTTTTTTACTTAAAAAAGTTTATGATTGTTATCGTTAGTGTTGAATCCATAATATTTTTAAATTAAAATTTCTTTTAGTTTTAGCTGTATTTTTCTTTATGAAAAAAATAAGTGCTATTATACTAATCTTCTTTGTTGCTACTTTTTCCTTTTCAAATTTACAATCAAGCTCTGCGAGTGTTTTTGATCCTATCAATGGTGAATCTTTTATTTATGAAATAATCACCTCTGATTTATATTCTTCAATAAATAGCGAAGAATTTAACGTTTCATCTTTTCAGTTTGGTGGGCACCAATTTTCTGGTGGTCCTGTTGAAATTTCTGTTACTGGTGTAACTGATGATGCTGTTAATTATACTACCTCTTGTCAAAATGTTAGCATTAATGAAACAATTTTCGATAAATCTACTTTCGATGTAAAGTCTCTTTTTATGTTTTTTATCAGCTATTACTATCTTTATGTAATGTCTGTTGGTCGAAGTATTCATGATAGCTTTTCATCTGCTGGTAATTTTTCCTCTATATTTTACAGTGATGGTTTATCACTAGATTTGATGATGTATTTCATTGGTACAGGTGAATCCAACTGGAATTTTTTGGAAAATCTTGCTTATGATTTGAATAATAGTTCCTCAGATTTAATTCAATATGGTGATTTTTATTTTTTACCAAGCTCTGCTATTTATTACGAATCTGATAATGTGGTCTCTTTTGAGAGTTGGTTCAATGGTGTTCTTTCTATACCTAATAATTTCCAAGCAAAAATTAGTAATGGTTTTACTTTTGCTTATAATAAATCGAATGGTGTTCTTCTTGGTTTGAGAACAAAGGGCACTTTTGATGGAGAAATTGATGGAGATTCTGTTTATTGTTCTACTGAATTTCATATTGAGCTAGAGAATTATAATCTAAATGATTTTACACTTTATACTGATCCCTCAATAACAGAAGAAGGTAGTCTATCTTTTATGCATCCAATATTTACTTTCATTGTAATCATTCCCTTAATTACTTTTATTCAAAGACGAAAGCAATGCTGAAACTGCTTTTATTCTTTTTTCTCTATCATAATTTTTTTCCACAATCTTTTTGTTCATTTTCTTCCTATTAATAATCTAACAAAGTGTATTCGTTATGCCAAAATCCAATAATAACTCAAGTCTTTTTAACAAAAAAAGAACTTATTCATTACTTCTTGTTGCTTTAGGTGACTCAACCCCTACTGGCTATGGTCTCAGCTCCAAGCAAGATTTTTATGTTCATGTTTATGCTAATTATATTGAACAAGACCTTAATACTGTTGTGAAAGTTCATAATTGGGCAACAAATAATCTACGAACAGTTTCTGAGTGGGTTAAAGAAGTTCAAACTAATGAAAAATTTCGCAAGGATTTCCTTCATGCAAATATCATCACTCTTTGGTTAGGGTGGCATAATGTTATTCCTACCCTAATTAAAGATAGGAATACTTCCGGTCTTATTCTGATTAAAGAACCTGATCTTCAGCAACTTCACACAGTTACCTCTCCAATGCAAGGAGCCTTTGATGACCTTGTAGCTGAGATTTCGTCACTTTCGTCTCCAACTGATACCCTGATTTTAATAGCCGATATTGGTATACCTTCTCTTTTTGTTTCAAAGTGGAAGGCTTTTGGTACTTTCAATAGCTGGTATCAACATGCCTACAAGGTTTGGCGTGAGTTTATTATTCAAGCTGCTAAAAAGTATAATATTCATGTTGTTCCAACGCATGAAGTTATCAATGGTAAAAATGGTGATCAAGTTTTACCAGCAAAATATATGCAATCTGATGGCATTCATTTTAATGAGGATGGACATAAATTAATTGCTAATGCTTATCGTAAAATTGGGTATCAATTGAGTGAACAATGAGAATTTTACCTTTTTTGATATGAATTTTCCAATTCGCTTTTTTTATTGAAAAGGAATCATTATTCTATTTGTTTATTAGATTATTACTATGTCTTCAACCACTTTTCTATAATTGTAGAAAAAATTGGTCTGTTTTATAATAAAAAAATCATAAATTTCTATTCATAAATTAATT
>JAYEJY010000229.1:0-2411 GCA_034660795.1 Promethearchaeati archaeon
TTATACCCTTACACATTCAGATTTTACTGGAGAATTATTCTTAACTATTGGTCAGAAGATTAACAAGAAACAAATTTCAAAAGTATATATCCGGTTAATGCGTGATGAAATTGTTGGAGAATGGCGAAAAATAGATGATGATTATCAATTACATTTACATGCTCATATAAGCGGAGGGTTAATTTTTGGGTGGGCACGTTTGCGTGATAAAATTATCAGACATCATTTACCACTAGTTTTTTCAGTTATTCAATATGGTGATAGGAAATTTTTTGAAAAGAATCCTAAATTGGATAAATCACCAATTTTTGTGCATTTTCATTCCAAAAGGAAAAAATTTGACTCTGTAGAAAATATGGGTGTACCACGGAATTATAGACTATCTACTACTGGATAAGAATTGAGAAGATAATCTTTTATAGTGTTTTTTCAATAATTCTCCTTGATTTATGATGATGCTGGAAAAAAGAACCCTTCAAAGAAACCTGCGATTATTAGTTTGGTTAATGATTTCAACCATAATAGTAACAATTAGTTTAGCTTGGATCTTCTTTCCAGAAGAGTATTTGTTCTTCCAATATTTCATAAGTAGACTAGGTAGAATTGAAACTCATTCTAATCTATCAAATTTAACTTCTATGATTATTTTTATCACTGGTTTTAGTCTTGTAGCAACATTATCACTTATTATTTCAGTACTCTATTATACTCATCCTACATTAGAATTTAATTTTCTTAAAGGAAGCCTAACCGTTCTTCTTGCAATAGGTGCTGTTGGCATCGCCATTCCAGCTGATCATCCAACATTAGCAACTTTACATAATATCGGTGCTTTTTTCTTTATCTTTACCTTTGGTATCTACAATTTTGTGGCACAACTTTTACTTTGTGTTATTAAACATGATTCAAAAGTTGAAAATCAATCCATTGATTTCTATATTGACCTAGTAATCGCTATTATTGTGTTTGTTGTTTTCTTGTTATATACCATAATAGCCATTCTTGATATGATGGCAGACATAATTATACCATGGTTAACTACAGAACTAACACAAAAAATAGTACTCATAGTAGATTGTGTTTCAGTATTCTTTCTAGATATACCTGACATGTAATTGTTTTTACATGCAATTTGAGTCGTAATTACTTCTAATAAACAAATCTACATTGAAAACTGGATTATACAACAAGTTTTTGCATAATTTTACCTTCAAAGGGTAATAAAATAACTTGTTTTTCAATTTGGGTAGGTTTCCCTGAAAACTGGCTTGAGAAGATAAATTGATATTTTTCTGAAAAAAGTGGGACATGTTTTTGTTGAGTGCTAAAATTCAAAAGAATTACTAAGGTCTCTTTTTTATGGTTTCTCGTATATGTTAGCAGATGTTTCCTTTTTTCAGGTAATATGGTTAGTGTTCCTGTTTGTAAAGCTGGGTGTTTTTTTCGTAATTGTAACAATTGTTGATAATAAGTTAACATTGAGTTTTCTTTTCCCAGTTGATCTTGAACATTTATTTTTGAGCAATTCTCATGAACAGGTAACCAAGGACTCACTGTAGGGTCTTGAGAGAATCCAGCATTTAAAGGTGAAGCTGTCCATTGAAAAGGTGTTCGACAACCATCCCTGCCAAAAAACCTTCCAATCGGAATACCATAAAGACGATGGAAAGCAATGGGGTCTTTTTGTTGTTTTCTCGGAACACTAACTTGGCGCATGCCTATCTCTTCACCCATATATATAAATGGAGTTCCACGAATAGTTAACAAAAGCATTGTAATTAATCTAGCTTTTAACGGATTATTCCCATAACGAGAGATCATTCTCACGGAATCATGATTGGAAAAGACATAACATGGCCAAAATGGTTCTGGCAGCAATCGTTCAGATTGCAATAGTCCTTTTCGAAATTCTTGGGCTGAGAAAGGTTTTTCACCAAATGCGAAATTGAAAACTAAATGTAAACCATTATTATTTTTCCCGTATAGAGGTTTATACAATTCCGGATTACCAACAGCTTCACCAACTAACATTCTCGGTGGTGAATAAGAATCCACAATTTTCCGTAATTCCTTACAAATAGCAATTGTTTCCGGTAGAAATTGCGTGTATTTTGGTTTTTGAAATAAAAAGGCATTTGTATTTTTATTAGGAAATAAACGTCTACTCATGGGATTATCGCGAAAATTCTTGTCCTCAAAAAGCGTATGAATAATATCAAGACGAAAACCATCTACGCCTTTGTCTAACCAAAATTTAAGATGACCTAACATAGCCTCTTGAACAGCAGGATTCCACCAGTTTAAATCAGGTTGACAAGGTAAAAATTGATGCAAATAAAATTGTTGTCGTGCCTCGCACCATTCCCATGCTGAACCACCAATTATAGCTTTCCAATTATTAGGCGGTCGTT
>JAYEJY010000230.1:0-2411 GCA_034660795.1 Promethearchaeati archaeon
ATATTTAAATAAAAAAAATGATAGAAAGAGGTAATATTGCTTTCAATAGCTTATGTTCCTTTCTGTCTTTTTCTTCTACGTCGATACAGGAAAAAGGTAACAACGGTTGGGATAACAGCTAAGGAAATAATTCCAGCAGTGAGACCAAATGTCGCCCATTTCTGAGCAGATTTAGATTCTTGAGGGACATATTCTTCTATCAAAATTTCCAAAGAATTAGAATATATTTTATTATTTTTTTCAGCTAACAAAGTTTTTTGATTTATATAAGAATAGCTTACTTCTAAAGGTCGAATTTGGAAGTCTCCAATAATTTTTGGTGTCAGTGTATAATTAGCAATAAACGTCTCATTTTGAGCCAATGAAGGGATAAACCAATTTTCAACTCCAATAGTTGTAAAAACCCATTCACGATAGGTAAATTCCGTCAATGAGAGGTTATAAGCGGTTACAATGCCATGATTAGTCACATTAATTTCGATAGTTATAGTTTCAAGAGAATTATTGTACATACTAATAGAATTGTTTCTAGCCCCATCAAAGATAAACACTTTCTTGACGCTTAATAGGGGAACTTTACGAGTCCAATCATCACCAGTATAAATAGGAACATATACTTTCAATTCGACATTATTTGATGTGAAATCAAATTCCGTTCCATTACTAAATCTTGCAGTTGCAGAACCAGCGGGTATTGTAAAAGTTCCATTTTCTAGAGCAGTAACTTTATAGCTATAAAGAAAGGTCTCATTTGTACCAATATTCTCTGTATAATCATTTAAGGAGGAATTGTCATAATCAAAAATTGATGGGTCACCTGGTGCAGTATCATTAGCGATTATAGCTATTTCTTCAAGATAATAACTTGTTATGACTATTTCAATAGTGAAGTTGCCATCAATTGCAATTCTACCGTTGACCGTTCTTTCACCATCAATTACTAATCGTTTATTTAACACTAAACTAGGGCCATATCGATAAACGTGAAATGTTATATCATCAGATAAGAGATATTGAGTTGTTCCATTTACAAAAGCATAAGTTACATTTGATGGTTGGAAAGTGAAATGACCAGTTTTATGCGGCTCAACCATATAGGTTATATTAGTTGATTGGTCCGGATCGAGGGAGCTAACATTTTTTTCTGTAGAACCTGTAAAGGTAAACCAATCCTCGTCATAATTACCTTCCATCGAGGAAAGATCGCTTTCAGGTGAAGTAATATTGATACCATATATTGTCTCATTAAAGATATTCGTTACTTCTATAAAAACGGAAACCGTTGTATTAGCGACCATAGAATAATCATCTACATAATAACCTTGGCGATCTATGATGCTTTTTGTAATATTCACAACATCATTTAGAGAAGCTATAGAATAATCTGGGGTTGCAGGCTGAGCTTGTGTTGTTCCAAGGGTTATTTTTTGGAGATCCATAAAGATCATGGAAGATAATAAAAGCGTAAAAACTATGATTATTGATGAGTATCTTTTTGAAGTCACTTTTGTCCCTCATATTATGTTATACATTATTTATCGGATAAATTTCTAAATAATAAGCTTTCTTCTTGCTTTAAGATTTGATTATAGTAAGCGAATATAAAGGTAATAAAATATTTTTCCTTAAATTCAATTTCAATTAGGAAGAGAGGAATGGATAATTTGCTTCTTCTAACATCCGTACCAGACGACTTAAGGGTAAACCCATGACATTATAAAAACACCCTTCAATACTACTGATAAGAAAAGCACCTTTCCCTTGAATTGCATACCCACCAGCTTTATCTAAAACGTATTCGTTTTGGATATATTTTTTTAGTTTTTCTTCAGAACATGAACGCATATGTATTGTGGTCTTTTCTACGGCAGTAAACAATTTTTTAGGGTTAGAAGCTTGCAAACAAAGACCGGTATATACTATATGTTTTTCTCCAGTTATTTTCTTCAACATTTGTAGTGCTTCTTGCTCAGTTGCAGGTTTTCCCAATATTCTTCCATTGAACATTACTATGGTATCCGCGCCTAAAATGAAGTCAGGAGGATTTTCTAGACTTAATTGCTTAGCAACACATCGCACTTTACTTTCAGCTACACGAATAATTTTCTTAAAAATTACTGGCTCAGCAATTTTTTCTGTTATAGAATCTGCTAAGATATTTTTTTCCTGTTTTTTACATGGTAGGACTTTATGGGGAATACCAAGTAATTGTAATAATTCGTGACGTCGAGGTGATCCTGATGCAAGAATCAAGGTTTTCATGTGAATCACTTATTAGTTATTTTGGAAAAATATCGATGATAAAGATTCCGACTGATAATAATATTCATTATTGACTATTGGGAAGGTTTTTCAATAAATGCTTTTAATAATTAGTTACCCATCTCATGATACTTTATTACAAGATCATT
>JAYEJY010000231.1:0-12397 GCA_034660795.1 Promethearchaeati archaeon
AATCTACTTCTATTGAAATATTTGCCGATGAACGAGATATTGGATATGTTGATGGGTTAACAACTGAGCTTCGAGATGAAATAGAAGATCCTTACTCAGAGATTCAAATAATCAATATTATAAATCCTCTTTCTCTTTACACTGTTTTTTCGCTAGGATTTTCCATTACCAGTATTGGTTTAGTGATTGGTATTGTAAATCGCCAGAAGACCTCTTCAAAACATGCTCTTGCCGGAACGATTTTAAACACTCTTTTCTCGCTATTACTTACCTTAGTCTTGTACCTTGGAACCGTTTTCAGAATCTTATTATTGTGAATGTAAATAACTATACCTCTGAATTGATAATAACAATCATTTTTCCTTCTGTTTTTTTTGTTCACTGAACTGTTAAAAAGGAGATTTCAAATATTTTGTTGAACATATTTTTACCTTGAACAGTATTGAGATGGTTTAGAATTCAAACAAAAGAACAAAGGCGAGATGAGAAATGAGCATATCTCACAATGGATTTAATAAAAACGTGTTTATTTTTTCAACCTTTTTACTTATATTACTAATTTCCTTTTTTGGTGTAAACAATAGCCCCCTCTCTCATGCTAGGGGGGTAGGTGTTAATGAACAATTGATAGTCACTAAGAATGTGACTTTCCCACCCTCTGATAATAGGACAATAGAGAATCCCATTGTGATTTTTCCTAGTTGGCGACCTTTTGTTCCTTATGGTGATGTTGTTTTTGAAACCAATGAGGGAGATTATAATTCAATTATACAAACACTTGATATGTCTCAGCCAAAAACACCCCGTACCGTCGATACGTATGATATTAATTCTATAATACCTGCTGTGGAAATAGATGGTTTGGCAATAGATGGGCACTATCTGTATGCCTCTTTTAGTGATTATCAATCATCTTTATCGAATGGTATGATGACTTTCGAGATTTTGGCAAATGCTTCCTTGAAATATCTTGGTTATACTTTTTCAGAGGTTCCTTTAATAACTGCAGAACTTTTTGCTGCTGATAACCTTGTCTATCAAACCTTGCAACCGTTCACTATAGATGATTATTATATAGAGAAAGATTTCCGCTTTTCTGATGTTATCATTTATGATTGCAATGATCCTCATCATCCTCAAAAAATAGGTAATTATACTTTAAATACCACTTTTTCAGGTTTTACTTTTTCAAGTGATTACCTATATCTTTCTACTTATGATCTGCCAACCGATGATGAAAATGTATCAGAGATTCAAATAATCGACGTTTCGATCCCCTCTGTTCCCAAGAAAATAGCCTCCATTCCTATTGCTGGTACAATTGAAAAAATGGTTATTCAGGACAATTACCTCTTTAGTAAGAAAGATTCCGGTGTTTTCTTAATTTATGACATTTCTGAACCGTCTTCTCCTCTGAAGACTTCAGAAATCCTCCCGGTGATGGAAAATAATATCGAAGATTTTCAAATTGTCAATGAAAGCCTTTTTGTTATCGATCGAGATTTCCTGTATATTTATGATATTAGTCAAGTCAATTCACCAGTTCTTCTATCCAAAACAACCCCCTCAGAGCCCTATAGTCTATTGCGTTTTATTTTTGTAGAAGAAAATTTGGTTTATCTATTGCGAGATCATATCTATAAGGATAGGCAGCTTGCTATTCTCGATATTTCTAATCTTTCAAATCCTGAACCTTTATTCCCGGGTATTCATCCCCACACGCTCTTTATTCGGCAATCGGTTATTTCTTTTTCAGCTGTTTTAGTTTTGTCATTAGTGGTTATTTTTACAGTCATTTATTGTAAAAGAGCATATCTTCAGAGGAAATATTCATCTGAAGAAGAACTCCAAGAAAAAGTATTAGATGCTGACAATCCTCCTGATCAACAATTTTCAGCAGATTCACTTGAAACCAATATGCTTACATATAAAAAAAGTCAAAAACGATTTTATAGAAACTTAGGCATCAGTTCACTTAGCTTGCCAATTTTTATTATTATCGCTGACATTCTTTTTCTTTTCCTATGCCCTGTTAATATTGAGTCTTTTCTTGTTTTTACAATTCCTGTGTCTCTTGGATTTGGTTTTGCATTAATAGGTTTACTATTTGCCTTTGTCAGTTATCGTAACACTCATTCGAAAATTGCCTTTGTAGGCATTATAGTGAATATCCTTCTTTCTCTTATCATACTTTTTATCTTTATACGAGAAACATGGTTTGCAGGTCCTTATTACTGAATTAAAAATTATTCATCGTAATAATCCAAATACCTTTTTTTTCTCCTATTATATTATTTCATTAAAAATTGACGATGAGTGAATTTTTTTTGAGAAATTTACCCTTTAAATAGCCATCTTATTAATAACTGGTAGTTAAACATTCCAAATAGAATGGAGTTAAAAAAAATGGCTAAAAAGATCAATCCAAAAATAGTCTCAATTGCCTTGATGATCCTTGCAGTTCTTGCAACCAGTGGATTAGCTGCTAAAGAAGCCCTTGGTGGCGGCGTTGTACCTTCAACTGAACCGGACTTTTAAGGCAACTTATTGAGATTTCAATGAAATTAAGAAGAAGGTTTATCCTTCTTTTTTTATTTTTTTTACATGAGTTTCCATCGTTTTACATCGAAACTGTATAATTTTTCATAGCGTATTCTTCGATTAACCAAATTCTTGATTGAGAGGATAGTTGAAGTAAAACCTCGTTTTCGAATGAATTCCTCTAAAAGTTTTCTAAAAGGGTGATTTAATGGGATTCCAATAATACTGAAAAAAATCTCCCTAGGAGATCGATGAATTATTTGATAATTGAATATACTGAGATCATTAATGAGTATTTGCGTCTCCTCTGAGGTTGGATCGCAAGGGATTCGAATCACAAGAATATCATGGAAACCCAAAGGTGACCTTGTTATCCGTAACTTTAATCGTATCAAATCCTCCGAAATGGCTTGAGTACGAAGATTATTGAGTAATGTTAGGTATTTTTGTCTATTTGATGTCTTTAGATCATGCTTCTCAAGAAAATCTTCAAAGATTGGAAAATTTGTATAATAAAGGGATGTCGCTGTGATAGCATTGGATTTAAAAAAAGAGAGAAAATGCAGGAGATCCCTTTCTTTCTCAGAGAATCGTTTAGGAGTTGTTGTAGAAAATGTTTTCGAATCGAAAGTTACTCTTTTTTCACAAGAAAGTTCGCCAGTAAGTAATTTCATGTAATTCTTTAGGTTTGGTTGAAAAAGTCTTGTAATAAATGCCAATCGATAGGATTTCTGTTTGATATCAATTAATTCGAATTCAAGGAAAAAGCCTTGGTTTTGGTATTTTTCAAGATTTCTATATAAAATCTCTTCCGCATTGAATGTAGTGCTTTTCATAAAACAGAAAAGATACAAAAATGATTCATCCTTTCCAGAATAAAAGTCGGAAATGTAGGGATTTTGGAGAAGGATCTTTTGTAATCGTTTTAAACGCTCCGTTTCGTTTTTTGAGAATTTCACAAGAAGAATATAAAACCGTAATCCCATCCGCTCAAGATTTTCTTCGGCATACCATTTTGCTTGAAAATTGGCATTAATTTGGGTGAGATATCGGAAAACAGTTGTTTGATCTATATTAAAGGCTTTTCCTATTTGTTCAAGACTTTGCCCAAAACCTTTTTTTGTAATTAAATAATCAACAACTTCGAAAATTTCTGGTCGTAAATAAAGAGGGGCTACAATTGTTTGAGGTTCGCGAAGTAAATATTTTTGAAAGGTTTGTAAGAAGGTGAGATGATTGTCATAGGGTAAAGTAGAAATTAGCGTCTGATAAGTAGAGAGAATGAGCTTATAGTTGGTTTCTTGGAGATATATCCTGTCAATGATGTCGTTGAGAAGGTTAAGCAACTCTTGATCATATTGTTCTGTTTGATGGTGGAGAAAACGAGATTGTGCTAATGCTAAAGAGTTCCTGAAATTGCGACTACTGTATGTTTCTCTAAAAAAACTAAAGGCCAGAAAATTGATAATAATATTTGTGAGAAAATGTAAATCATCCGAAAAATAGTCCCACTCAAGAAAAAAACTAAAGGCTTCTCGCGTAAGCAAAAAATCCCAAAGATTTTTCTGAATGAACTTTTGATCCAAGTCTGAAATCCATAATGCAAAACAGAGGGAATCTGCTGAACGCTCAACCCCAAAGGATTCTCCATTTTTTGGAGCTTCACCAATTGTGATGCCTACTTCGGTGGGATCGCGTTTTAGCTCCCAGCCAGTTTCATTAACAAGTTGAGAAACAATCTCAGAAAGCTTGTGGGATAATTGTTCCGATGTAACAGGAAGAGATATAAAACTCATGGTATACTCGACTCAAGAAAGATTTTAGACTTATATGTTTAAAATTATGAATTATTTGCACAGCTATCTAATGAATAATCGTTAATCAAATAAAAAGTATTTGTTTAAAAAAAGTCTTATTTTTTAACTGCAAACTGTTTATTTTTGTCGAAAAAGGTAGCTTACGAAAAATTTTTATGTAAGGGCAAACTAAATGTAAAATAATCCGACAAGAAACTTGTTTTTTGTCGGATTCCCTCTCTCCCCCACAAGTATCAATTCTTATAACTAATTTTTTAGAGAATTGATACATATTTAATCCCTAATTTCCTTTTCCTGGCGGCTGGGGTTTACCCCCGTCGCCAGTTTAATTCCCTCAGTTGGTCTTAGATTTTTTTTCCATTTTTTTCTTCCAAAAGTATATATTCCTTTTTCCTTTCTTTTTTATTCTGAAGACTCTTGCTTGTTGTAATTCTTCCTTATAGTCTGGTTTTTCTGTTCCTCAGTATTCTGTATATTCTTCTAGAAGGTCTTCAAACAGGTCAATTTTTCCCGCAAAAAGAATTCTCTTTACCTTTTCTACTGTTAATCTTTCTTAAACTATCTCCTGCTCTCACAGCTTTCTTCTTTATTCTCTTTACTAAACCTGATTGGTCTCTTTTTTACATCCTTTTACTTATCACATTCTTTTTCTTTGCACTTGGTGACCTTTTTATGGAATTTACTAAACTTATTGGTTTACTTTCTTTTGCTCTTGGGCATCTTATTATTCTTTCAGGTTATATTTTTGTTCTTATTACAGTAAATGAACTTATTTATAATCAAGTTCTAGGATTCCTTATTCTTGCTTGTCTTCTTTTTTTCCTTCTCACTATCGGTTCATTTTTATTTCTTTTTTATTTATCCCACACACCTTTTCCAGAAAAGTTTCGTCATTATCGTTTTTTTGTTTATTTTTATGCTTTTTTACTTTCCACTCATTTGTTGACGGCATGTTTGTTAACTTTTATCCTTTTCTCAACCATTCCGGGTATAATTGTAATTTCTCTTGGTGTTTTTTTCTTTATTTTTTCTGATATTATTATTATGATCCGAGAATTTTATTTTACCCCATCAAAGTCTGTCCTTCTTATTATGGGTCCATATTATCTTGCTCTTTATCTCATTTCGCTTCAAACACTGTTTCTTTATTGAGCTTATTTTTTCTCATTTCTTTCTAGCAACAATCTTGTTTTCTCCGAATTTTGCAGTAAATTGTTGATTTTTTCCACAAAGCTTTTACTTTCTCTTACCTTTCTTATATCTGAAACGGTTTATATTTGGTTATTCAAAATGACTTTTCAGATATCTTCCCGTTGTGACTTTGATGATTTAATTACTGGTGCAAAAATCCTTGGATGTGGCGGAGGTGGTGAAGAATCACTAGCAAATGTTCGTGCTGATTTTATGGTAGAGCATGATCTTGCTGTTACTATTATTTCGCCAAATGATCTTACGCCCACTGATTTTCTCTGTGTCAGTGGGATGGTTGGTGGTCGTCATTCTCCTGAATATCGTTCATATACTAATGGCCTTGAGGAGTCTGTGTCATGGCCAATGTTAACTGCGACTCATGATTTACAGTCTTTCCTTTCACGAGATTTTACGGCTCTTATTTCTACTGAAATTGGTGCCGGTAATTTTCTTGCACCGATGCTTGTTGCGGCTCGGATGGGTATTGCTGTTGTTGATGGTGATTTGTGTGGGCGGGCGAAACCAGAGATTAGTATTTCCACGAGCAATTTAACGGGTTTATCTATTACCCCTCTTTCTATTGTTTCTCGTTATGATGACCGATTTATCCTTGCTACCAGTCAAACAGATCAACGGGCAGAAGATTTGGCACGTAAACTTTCTGTCCTGTCAGGTGGTTCTATTGGTGTTGCTCGTTGCCCTCATTTTTGGAAAGAATATCAAAAAGCAGTTTTGCCAGATTCAATATCAAAATCACGAGCTATTGGTTCAGCGCTTCGTGCAGCCCGGTCCAAGGGCCGTGATCCGCTTCCACGTCTGGCAGCTCTAATTGAAGGATCAATCGTTTTCCAAGGAAAAGTTTCTCAATTCCAGTCTCGGGATGTTGCTGGTTTTGTTGTTGGTGAATTATTATTACGTAATTCTACATCGGTATTCAAAATTTGGTTTAAGAATGAGTATCTTGTTTCTTGGTTAAATGATGAACCTTTTGTTACTGCTCCTGACCTACTTTGTGTTGTTGACTCTGTCACTGGGGAGGGGTTAACACCTTGGGCTCAAGATTTCCCTAAAGATCGATCTGTTACTGTTCTTGCTGCTCCTAATGCAAAGATTTGGCATACCCCACACGGTCTTGCCTTATTCGGACCTAAGCATTTTGGTTTTGATATTCCCTACCGAACAATTGATGATTTATTGTCGACTTATTCTTTATGATTGCTTGTAAATTATCATATTTAATCCCAAATTCCCTTTTCATATCTATTTTCTTATAATTATTTCCACAATATCCTTATCCTGTACTTCTTGTTCAAGGCCTACTTGTTGTCCATCGAATTCACTTGTTGGTCCCCAGATTCTTGCATAGCGAAATCTTTTCGGGAAACTTGTATGGATTTTTTCAGCCACATCTTCCACTGTTGCTCCTTTTGGTAACACTAATGGTTCTGAGAGATTTGCTTCTTGCCCGGGTGCTTTTGTATAGATTCGAATAATCTCTAGTTCGTCAAAGAGTTTTTGTTTTAATTGCTGGAGAGCAGCTTCATTATTATAGGCAATCGGGTGAACTTTCCAGGGAACCAATTTACATAGTTTCTTATAAGCTTCTTTTGTACCAGGTAAGTCTCCTTTTGTTGCTATCACGCCAATCTTCTGTGCTATTTCTCCATTTTCTATGAGTCCTGCATTCTCTAGTTGTTTAACAAGAAAGTTTACTTGACGGGTTATATCCATGGAGAGATCAATTACCATCATTATCGCTTCACTAGTACGTGCAACTCGAACTATTTGTTTGCTTATTTCCCAGTCTTCTTTAAAATCGAGAAAACCCGGCAGATCCACTATTTGGTAGGTTACGTCCTCGTATTGACATCCTCCTGCTTGCCCTACTTGAGTGGTATGTAAGAAATTACCGACATCCACATCAGTATTTGTTATTTTATTCATTAGAGTACTTTTACCCACATTTGATAATCCGAAGAGAGCGATTCGTCCCACTCCTGATTGTGGGATTTGAAAGGGATCATATTGTTTGGCTTTTTGGGTTGGTGTTGCTAATTCCTCTGCTTTACGTTTTTTTAATACATCAATATATTGTTTGAATTGCAGGTGTTGATCTAATTTCTTCTGCTGGATCTCGTCAATGATTATATCTATTTCTTCTGCAAAATCCTCTTTGTGTTTCCCCCATAGCCTATTAGCTACTTTTAGTTTGAAATAGCGCAATTTCTTATTTTTGTCCATTTATTTCACCTCAGGGTGTATGTTTTTTCGTTCTTTTTCATCCAACTCCAAGGTTTATGTAGCGTAGAAAAAGTGTTTACAAACAATTTCTTATCTCAAAACCACAGCTTTAAGTGCGTGTGAGTTTTTTAACAATAGAAGAAGGTGGACACTTTCCGCTCCGCTAACTAAACCTCTTGCGTACAAGTTAGCGGCGAGCTCCCCTCGCTTTGAGTCAAGCTGTTAGGATTAACGGATGCATTTTTATCCACACCAACTGTTTTGCTTTATTCTTTTAAAAAAATTTTGGAGAAGATGGATTAAAGCCAATATTATGGTGGGGGATAAGTTTACCAAGAGGATAAAAAAAGTTGATAAGCGAGGAACTAAGCTATTAATCCTCACTTTGCATCTCATCGCTTTCTGCTCGTTTCTTTTCTCTATTTTTCTTAATTTTTTCAATTAAGAAGAGCGCTTGCACCAGAGCAAATATGAGGAAGAAACTGGCAAATTGCATTGAGACTTGGTAACCTCCTAATGGTCCTGCTAATTGGCCAATGATGATTGCTCCTAATGTTATTTGCCCAAGATTTGAAATGGACATAAACCAATTATACATTGAGCCAGCTATTGGTCCCTGTGAAAATTCCATACCAATACGCATTTGGGTGGCTTCATAACCGCCATTAATGGCACCAATCAAGCTAATAATAGTATATAATATTATGTTATTATCCATGGGGATAAATATTAGACTTGCAATTCCTCCAATATATAATAAGGTGTTACCAAATAGCACTGGGGTAAGAGCTAAAAGATCACCTAAAGCACCAATAATTAATGCACCAACAAATTGTCCTAAAGAGAAAAATGTCACCCCGAGACCAATACCTTCAATGGTTAGACCTGTTTCTTGATTTAAGAAAGTTGAATAGGTCGAGATGACAGCAATTCCTGCCCCTGAGAGAATCATGAAAAGCGTAGTTAACCAAGTGTCTTTCTTAGAGAACTCCTTTTTGTATTGTTGCCACTGAAATTTTGCTGTTGTTTCTTCTAGGATAATCTCTGGTTCTTTGTATAACATTGCTAATAAGCATCCTAGGATTATCAATCCGCCGGGAACAAAATACGCGACAGACCAACCCACTTGCTCAATTATTATTCCTAGAACAAACCCTGCTAGAGCTGCTCCTCCCCCTCGACCTCCCCATCCCACTCCTTGCATCCATCCTCTTCGATTTTCAGGAGTGATATCAACTGCCAAACTATCGATAACAGCATCACTTAAAGCAACTGACAAGGATAGAAATATCCCCACGATCAAAAATAACGCATTAAATGTATTAAAAAGTGGTAATGCTACCCAGCCAATACTTCCTAGAACACCGGCTATAAGGATGTAGGGTCTTCTCCTTCCAAATTTGCCAAAAGAAACATTATCTGATAAAATTCCATAGAGCAATTTGATATACCATGGAATCATGATGATACTTTGATAGGTTATGGCTTTTTCATCTGCAACACCTAATTCTTCTTGCATAAATACTGGTAATAGAAAAATAGCTGCCATTGCTGCTCCTTGGGCAAAGTAAAAGAACCCTTGAATAAGCAGATACCATTCTTTCCAAAATTTTTTTTGTTTTTGTTCTATTTCAGCGATTGACATAATTTATTGTTCTTTTTTAATCTTTTAACATTTTTTCTTTCTAGTGTTTTTTCCTTTTTTCTGCGAAAGTTTTTAGAAGAACAATGATTTTAGCATCATGAAACAATAATGACTAACCATAATCCTACAACTGCCTTATTTTTCTGGGATGTACGAGATGAATTACAAGATTATTTACAAGAAGGTCTCAAAGACTATTCTGAAGTTGAGCTTCTTTTTCCCGAGCAAACAGATGAAGAAACTTTACTTTCATTGGCTCCGCAAGCTGATATACTTGTTGGTTGGCGTCCTTCTGAAAAACTTCTTGCTACTGCAGAAAATTTGGGATTATTTATTAATCCTGGTGCAGGTGTCCAGCATTTAACTGACCTTTTTCGGAAAGTCACTCAAGACAGAGATATAACACTTGTTAATGGTCATGGTAATTCCTATTTCACCGCTCAACATGCTGTTGCCCTCCTTCTAGCTTTGACAAATAAAGTTGTCCCCCATCATAATTGGCTTGTTGCTAAGAAATGGCGTAAAAGGGATGCAGATGCTAAATCTATTCCGCTGAGAAATCGGAAAATAGGCCTTTTAGGATATGGGGCAGTTAATCAAAAAGTGCATCGTTTCCTTTCAGGATTCAATGTTGCCTTTCATGTTTTAAAGCGAAGTTGGGATCGTAAACGTGTGGAAAAGTACCCTACAACTATTACAAAATATACGCCTGATAAATTATCTGCATTTCTTAAGGTTATAGACGTATTAATTATTGCTGTACCTTTAACTTCTGAGACTGAGGGACTAATAGGTGAAAAAGAATTTCAATTACTAGGTTCCGATAGTTTTATCGTAAATATGTCTCGAGGTCAAGTTATTCAAGAAAAAGCATTCTATCAAGCACTTAAGAATAACCACATAGCTGGTGCTGCGATTGATGTTTGGTATAATTATCGGCCTGAGCCGGATCCAGATGGTGGGAAATTCCCCTCTAAATATCCTTTTTATGAATTAGACAATGTTGTTCTATCCCCTCATCGCGGGGCTTCTCCTATGGATGACTTGAAACGTTGGGATGAAGTGATTGAAAATATAAGTCGTTATGCTCGTGGCGAAAAAGAGTTCTTAAATGAAGTTAATCTTGAACTTGAATATTAGCTTCTCTTTTTTACTATTTTTTGAGAAACAACCTACTTACCACTACTTTAAGTAGATTAAATGAAAAAATATCGTACTTATTTATCCGGTTAGCCGTGTGAGGAATTATTTCTTTTCAGATTCGAAATCTGTTGGAACTGCAGCAATAAATCCTTCTTGACCAGGTCGATTTGTAATTATTGCATATCCTTTTTCTGTTTGAATTAAAGCACCTTTGGTCATAACTTTTCGTCGTGTGTAATCCTTGTTAGCTGGATTGATCTCGACATCAACGATTTTTACTTTTTCCGATTTTCCCGTTTCTGGGTCAGTTAAGTTACAAAACTCTTCACGAAGGGTACGTAATTTAGTATTATTTCCCCGAGTACGGATTCGTTTGACTTTTTTCTCACCTATTATAGTTTGAGCTTCTGGTCGGCCTAATTCTGCTTTTCTCTTTTCGTGATGTTTTTTCAATCTTGCACCGGAGCTTTTTCTTTTGGATTTACCTTGCCAACGAGCCATTTGTAACAACCACTATTTCTTTTTATGATAATTATTCAATTTTTTATATTTGTTTTTTTACCTTTCTTTGGTTATTTCTTCAAACCTTTTTCGATAAGAGAGGTATTTTTCAAATCGGTTAGTTATGCTTTAAAAATGTTTTTGAATAAATGAATTGCTAAATATGTTTTTTTAAGAAAAAACGGGATGCCCTAACTATATGGTTTGTTTTTATTCCTCTTGTTGTTTTCTTTCTTGTGATTCTTTTTTGAGCTGTTTTTCTTCTTTTGGAAAAGGGGTAGTTTCTACTATTTGGTTTTCTTCTCTGAAATGTGCTGCGCAGCGTGCAAGTTGTGTGATTAAATTTTGCATATCATTACTATTTAATCCTTCAGGCCACTTTTTTGGATCAGCAAAATTTCCGATGGCTTGTGTGATTCCTTTCTCTATAGCTTTCCATTCCTCTTTGTTATCCATTTTTTCGTTTTGTGATTTCTTTTTTTCCTTTTTTTTAGTAGAGGTGAGTGTCATTTTTGTTTTTACACCTTATATTGCTTGGGCGTCCCATCTAGTTCAATGGTCGAAATTCTATTAAGCATCACGTATATCTGGATATTCTCACCATATCATTATTATCAGCGAATACTTTTTTATAGGGAAAAATAGTTATCCTTATTTGTAAATAGTTCTGGAGTAATTGGATAAAATTGACTGATTCAGAAAAATCTTCAGCGATAAAATTACTAGGCAAAGCTTTAGCTGAAAATAATCACCGCGAAGCCTTAGCTCTTGCTCGAGAAAGATTACGTTCAGATTCTTTTCAAGAAGCTTACCATCGTCTTTTTTGGGAAGGACTAGAACGAGCATTAGCCAGGAAAGAAGAAGAGGCAATAGTTACGAAAATTTTGCATGATTACTCTCCAGAACAAGTGAAAAAACTCTTGGAAGAACTTACTCAAAAACAAAAAGAGCTTTTGATTCGTGATCCAGCTCAAACCGATCTCTCACAATTTTACCTTCAAAAGTGGGCTTCTTTACTTTCCTATTATTGCCAATTTTGTGAATAATCTCATTTTTGCAATAATTTTTATAGGTGATACGAATTTTTCCAATCGAAAAAGAGGCTAGGTAAACTTTTTATAGGAAGAGTACCTTAAGTATTCCACTAGAAGTTTAGGTCTTTCCACTAAACACTGATTTGTATAACTAAATTGTTAAACAAACTCAGAAATCGGTGAACATAAATTAGCTATTTAGGAGATAAAAAGAGCAGAAATGAGTGACCATCCACTTGACGTAATTTTTGATAGATACATTTCAAGTCCAAGCATTTTTCAAA
>JAYEJY010000232.1:0-12394 GCA_034660795.1 Promethearchaeati archaeon
GGAATAAAAGATCAATATTTTCACCTGTTAAGGCACTTGTATAAATATGTAGAATGTCCTCTCCCATTTGTTTTGATAAGACTTCTACGAATTTTTGCACATCATCTTCCGTTGTTTCTATTTCATCTTGTAAATCAATTTTATTTCCAACAACAACAAATGTTTGCAATCGTTTTTTACTATTCTTCTTAGCTTCATTTACCCATTTTGGTAGATTCTTCAAGGTCTGTTTATCCGTGACATCATAGACTAATATTGCTGCTTGTGCCCCGGAATAAAAACTAGCACGTACCTTATCGAATTTCTGCTGTCCAGCTAAATCAAAAATTTGATACTGAACTGTTAATTCATCGCCTAATTTGATTCGTTTTGTTGCGAAATCTGCCCCAACTGTATAAATGTATTCCTTTAATGTTGTTTCCCCCAGATATTTTCTCCTTATACTTGTTTTTCCAACTGCTGGATCGCCAATAATTACAATTTTCCACACATATCTTGCCATTCTTTTTTCAGTCCTCTAAAAGCAGATTTTTAATTTGTTTAATTTGTTCATCTTTTTTCTCAACTTCATCCTTGAGATTATCAATCATTTTGCGTAAAACATCATTGGTTTTTTCTTTTTGGGAAAGTTCCTTTTGTAAATGTTCTATTTCATTTAGATATCTTTCTTTCTCATCAAATATATCTGAATACTGCTCATTAATATTAGTAATTTTTTCAGTTAATTTGTCAATCATTTCATTTTTTTCTTCTAATTCTTCTCTCAATGCATTATCTTGAATTAATTCCCCAACATCGCTTTGGGGGGTTACCTTTTCTTGTTTTAATTTTCTGATCTGCTCTTTCAAATTCTGTATTTCCTCTTCTTTTTCTTCAATCATTTTTTGTTTATTCATAATTTTTGTTTGGAAACTTTTACCTAATTCTTGTTGAACCTCGATATTTTCTTTCTGTTTTCTACCACTTATTTTCCGTAAGGTTTGAAAATCGCGATCTCTAATATTTAATTCCTCTTCGAGATTAGACCGTTCTAATTCAATTTCTGTTATTTTATCATCAAGGTTCTCTAATCTTTGAATTAATGCTTCAGTTGATTTCGGGTCTAATTTAACATCTTCTTTAGGTTTATATCCCGATACTGCATTATACCATGAATATAGAACATCTTGAATTAAGGGGTGTAATTTATCCCAATTTTTTACTAGGATAACCCAAAAATGAGCTCCTGGTGCATTTGGATCAATTCGTTCTGAAGGAGGATGAACACTTGCTGGATTTCTTCTTTGATAATCTTCAATACTGTCCCACAATGTTTGTCTTTCAGAAGAATTCATCATTATTCACCTTCTTAGTATATAGTTTATTTCGTTTTTTTGTTTTAAATGTAACCAATTAGGTATGATTTTTTACTGTAAATTAAATAGCTTGCAGGCATTTCGATAGGTTATTTTTGCTGTTTCTTGTGTATCCATTTCTTTTATTTCTGCTATTTTTTTGACACCATAAATAATATTTGCAGGTTCATTTGGTTTTTTATTGGTAAGGGGTGAGAGAAAGGGAGCATCTGTTTCAGTTAGCAAATGTTGAATCTTAACTGCTTGTACAATTTTTTGATGTTTCTTTCTATTAGTGACACAAGTAGGGATTGAGATGTAAAAACCGTTTTCACTACACTTTTTTGCTAATTCTGGAGATCCCCCATAACTATGCATCATTACTTTCGTTTCACAATTTTTTAATAACTCATATGCTTTTTGCTCTGCCTCTCTAGAATGGATAATTATAGGTAATTGTAATTCTTCCGCTAAAGCAATAAATCTCTTAAATATGATTTGTTGTTTTTTTTGTAAAGATTCTTCTTTTACCCAATAATAATCTAATCCTACTTCTCCAATGCCAATTATCTTATCAGCATTCTCATGTATATTTTCAATTACTTTATCGATCTTTTGTTGATGGTAACGACTTGGTGATGAGCCTAATGTTGTCCTTAGCATTGAAGGATATTCCTCTTGAATTTTTAGAGCTTCAGTATATTCTTCGAGAAAGACAGGTGAATTTATTGCTATAAGAACATTATTTTGTTGCATGTTCTGAATTATTCTCTCAATGTTCAACCCCTTTTCTATCATATGTTTAAAATGGCAATGACAATCGATATATTTCATTTAAATCACAATAAGTCTTTTACTTCCGATCTTTCTCAAATCGTAAAATAGTGCCATACCACGATTTTACGAATCCAAATTTTTTGTATAATTTCAAGGCTGCAGAATTTGTTTTATCTACACCTAATGTAATTGAAGTAAGATTATTGTGAACAGCTTCCTTTAAAAATATCTGTATCAGATTTGTTGCAATTTGTTGTCCTCGAAACTCTGGTGCAACACCAATTTCCATTATGCTTCCTTGTTTCCCTTTAGACGCGGTTAATAATACACCAGCTAGTTGTTTTTCTATTTTAGCAATATAAATTGTTACCTTGTAACCAGCTTCTTTATAAATTTCCAATGTTTTTTTAAGAAATTTTCTGGCTATATTGGTTTTTCCTAATTGTTCAATTTTATGTAATCTATCTTCCGATTGGGCATAAGCAGTACTTATAATTGCAATCATTTTTTTAGTAAGTTTGGTTGTTTTTTCTATTGTTAGTTCTGGATTGTTCTTTTGTTGAGGTTTATATGTTGATATATCTAATTGCATTTCATATCTATTTGATTTATTTTTAAAACCAACTTTCTGATAAAATGTTCGATATTCTACAACTTCCCCATAATCTTTGGACCAACATTCTGCCCATATAGTTTCACATTTTTCTTTTTTGGCCTTGTGTATTCCTTTCATTACTAATTGTTTACCAATCCCTTGTTTTTGATATTCCGGTATTATGAGGGGATAATGACTTACTATTTTCATTTGTTTAGGAAACCAATATTCATCTAATCGAATAATTCCAATAGGGATTTTATGGTTGTATGCTATTAGGAAAATTTCTTTAGAATCTTTTATTTGAATATCTTCAATGAAAGATAAGGTTACATCGGTAGCTGATATCTCCCTTTCTTGTAGATAGCTCTTCATCCAAGGACAACATCCAATTCCCTTAAGAAAAACTTCTGTCCAATCATCCGCATCTGTTATTGTAGCATCTCGTATTATTATCTGATTAGAATTTTGTGCCATTTAGAGGGAATCCTGTTTTATTATATTGATTTCACTATTATGGGTTTTAATAAATTATTCTTTTTTATTTTTAAAGTCCCTAGTTGAAAATTGACTATAAACTTAAAATATAAACCTTTTACTGAGGGCATAATATTCACACCCCTGTTAATAAGAGGCTTTTTTCAATGATTAAATTTGTAGATCCTCCCATTGGAGAAGATGAACAGAAAGCGGTTGCAGAAGTACTTGCATCCAAATATCTTGCTGAAGGACCTGTTGCTCGTGAGTTTGAAAAAGAGTTCTCAGAGTTTGTAGGTTCAAAACATGTTATAACGACAACAAACGGTACAACTGCCTTGCATCTTGGTTTAGAAGCATTAGGCATTAAACCGGGTGAGGAAATAATAACTACTCCTTTTACCTTTATTGCCTCAAGTAATTCTATACTTTTTAATGGAGCTATTCCCATTTTTGTAGACATAGATCCTGAAACCTATAATCTTGATCCCACTAAAATTGAAGAAAAAATTACTGATAAAACAAAAGCAATTATGCCTGTCCATATCTTTGGTAATCCATGTGATATGAAAGCTATAAATGATATTGCAGAGGATAATGAATTACTTATTATTGAGGATGCTTGTCAAGCCCATGGGGCAAAAATTGATGGGCAACACGTTGGAACATTTGCTGATGTTGGTTGTTTTTCATTTTATGCGACAAAAAACTTAACTTTTGGTGAAGGTGGAGCAATAGTAACTGATAATGATGAACTAAAGGATACTATTACAAGCCTTAAAAATCATGGTCGAACACCGAAAGGAGGTTATCATCACATTCGTATAGGCTATAATATGCGTACAACCAATATTTGTGCAGCAATTGGTTTAGAACAATTAAGAAAATTACCTGAATTACTACAAATACGAGCTAGGAACAAAGCTATTCTAGAAGAGGAAACAAAAGATATTGAAGGATTTGCTCTTCAAAAAACATTACCTAATCACACCCATGCTAATTATATTGCTGCAGGACGAACTGATAAGAAAAAGCTTCCCGTAACAAAAGTTATCGAGGAATTAAAAGCTAGAGATATAGGCTCACGGCAAATATATGCTATACCTTCCTATCAACAACCAGCTTATCAAAATATTAATTCTTATTATTATTGGTCAGAATTTATTACCTTTCCCGATTATTCTGCTGTTCATTGTCTAATTGCAGAACGTATTGGTAATACCCATTTTGAAATTCCAATAATACCTACTCTAACAGAAGAACAAATGCATTATATCACTAATGCACTGAATGAAATATTCAACCAATAATTACTGATCTTTGTAATTACTGGTTAATTTTCCTTCTTTTTAGAAAAATAATCTTTTATAGCTTCATGTAATGCATCAACAGCTAAATTACTGCAATGCATTTTATGTGTTGGCAATCCATCTAATGCCTCTGCAATATCTTCTCGTGTTATTTTTTTTGCTTCTTCTATTGTTTTCCCTTTCGCTATTTCTGTCGTCATACTACTAGAAGCAATAGCTGAAGCACATCCAAAGGTGCGAAATTTTATATCTTTTATTCTGTCTTCTTCCACTTTAATGGTTATTTCCATCGTATCACCACAGACCGGATTGCCGACCATTCCCTTGCCATCGGGATTTTCTATTTCCCCAACATTTTGAGGATTTTTGAAATGTTCCATAACCTTCTTACTATATAACATACTTCTATTGCACCTTTTTATTCTATGTTAGATGTTTTTTTAATGCTTATGTTTTAGGTTTCTAACCTTTGCTTCTGTTTCTTTTGTAAAAGCAGATAACTTTCTTAAATCTTTTACCACATTTGGTAAAACATCTAAAACATAATCTATCTCGTTTTCAGTTGTCCATCTGCCAAGTGTTAACCGAAGAGATCCATGGGCAATTTCAGGTCTTAAACCAATTGCTAAAAGAACATGCGATGCTCTAAGAGATTGTGTTGAACAAGCAGAACCTGTCGAAGCGAAAATACCCTTATCATCTAATCGTAAAATAAGTGCTTCGCCTTCTATATATTTAAAAATAAAATTAGCATTATGTGGTAACCGTTTTTTTCTATGTCCATTCAATTTTGTTTCGGGAATTGTAAGGATATTAGAAATCAATTTATTGCGTAATTGTTCCAATCTTTTCCTTTCTTCGTGTAATTCTTTCTGAGCGATTTCTGCAGCTTTTCCAAACCCTACCGCACCAGCGACATTTTCTGTTCCTGATCGAATGCCTTTTTCATGACCACCACCATGAATCAATGGTGTTAATCGAACATCTTTTCGTTTATAGAGAGCCCCAATTCCTTTTGGTCCGTATATTTTATGGGAACTCATTGATAACATATCAATTCCTAACTTTTGGACGTTTACGGGTATCTTCCCAACGGTTTGCACAGCATCTGTATGAAATAATGCTCCATAATCATGACTGATTTCTGCTAATGTTTTTATTGGCTCAATTGTCCCGATCTCATTATTAGCATGCATTATTGAAACGAGAGCAGTTTCTGGGGTTATGTTTCTCTTTAACTCTTCAGGTTCAACTAATCCATCTTCATTTACTGGAAGGTATGTCACTTTTATTCCTTTTTTTTGTAAATATTTACAAGTATTGAGTATAGCAGCATGTTCAATTTTGGAGGTAATTAAATGATTTTTTTTATTCCACCTTGCTAACATAATTCCTTTGAGAGCAGTGTTATCTGCTTCTGTTCCACCAGAATTAAAGATTATTTCATCAGGGTCTTTAGCTTTTATTAAGGACTGAATTTGTTCTCGACTTTGTTCAAGAGCTTCCTTTGCTTCTTGCCCAAAACTATAGAGCTGTGAAGCATTTCCAAATTTTTCGGAAAAAAATTGCACCATTTCTTCTTTTACACGAGGATCAACTGGCGTTGTTGCTGCATAATCTAAATAGATTTTTCTCTCATTTTTATTTTGTTTTCTGCTCTTTGTCAAAACAACTTTCCTTCCTTAATTCGAGAAAAAGCTTCTTCTATTTCTAAAGTTTACGTTTATCTTGAATATATGTTGTTCTTGCTTTATACAATAAAAGTGAAATATTTAATTAGCGAAACTTATTAACTATTAGCCGGTCTTGATTATAATGGATGAAACAACCAAAAATTCGAAGAAAAAATCATTTTTCTCTGGCTTTTATAAATTATCAAGCAAAAAAAGATTAGAAAAAGTACAAGATTTCACCCAGAATCTAACTGAAGATGATATAGCTCTTCTTCAAAAAACAGGGCCAATATCTCTTGAAAGAGTGAATACAATGATTGAAAATGCTGTGGGGATTTTACCTGTTCCCTTAGGTTTCGGGGTTAATTTTTTGATCAATAATAAAGAATATGTTATACCAATGGCGGTGGAGGAGCCATCTGTAATTGCTGCTGCTTGTAGTGCAGCTAAATTAACTCTCCCAACCGGTGGTTTTCAAACAAATTCGACAGACCCTATAATGATTGGACAAATTCAATTATTAGATGTTATTTCACCACATAAAGCTGCTAGTATTATCATGAACCATAAAGAGGAAATATTGGACATCGCAAATGCAAATCATCCTAGTCTAATAGATCACGGGGGCGGAGCTCAAGATATTAGAACAAAAGTTATTGACACCCGCGTTGGCGAAATGCTAATTTGTGAAATTTTCGCTAATTGTTCTGATGCTATGGGAGCGAATACTATGAGTGCTATGGCAGAAGAAACTGCGCCTTTTATAGAGCAATTAGTTAATGGGCGAGCCTTATTGCGAATTTTGTCAAATTTAGCTGATAAACGTCTTGCCACAGCAAAATGTGTTGTATCTAAGGAAGCACTTGGTGGGGAAGCAATTATTGATAATATTGTAGCTGCTGCTGCCTTTGCTGAATCAGACCCTTATAGAGCTGTTACTCATAATAAGGGGATTATGAATGGTATTTCCTCACTTGCTCTTGCAACTGCAAATGATACTCGTGCTATTGAAGCTGCTGCTCATGCCTATGCTGCTCGTTCTGGTAAATATTCTTCTTTAAGTTCTTGGACTAAAAACAATAACGGTAATCTCGTAGGGGAATTAGAATTGCCACTTGCTTTTGGAATTATTGGTGGTGCAACGGTATCCAATCCAGTGGCTCAAATTTCGTTGAAAATCTTGGGGATTAAAAAAGCAACTGAACTTGCTGAAATCGCTGCAGCTGTTGGTTTAGCGCAAAATTTAGGTGCTCTCAGAGCTCTTTGTACTACCGGCATTATCAAGGGTCATATGAAATTACATGCGAAAAATATTGCAATCTCAGCTGGGGCAAAAGGTACTGAAATTAAAAAAATTTCTCAACAGATGCTCCAAGAGGAAAATATAAGTTTTAGCTATGCTAAAAAACTTTTAGCGAATTTACGTTTGGAATAATACATTGATAAGTATTAAAAAAATAGCTAGTAGAAATACGACTAGGTTTTTTATTAATCTATTAATTTTAACATTACAGTATAGTTTAAAGTATATACTAAAAAATAAGTATATGGCGTGAATTTTTATGAATAAAAGAACGAGAATTTGTATTACTTTTATGCTTATGGTTGTTGTTTCCGCGCCACTCATACCTTCATATGTTGTGGCATGGCGACAAGAATCAAGCAGTTCTTATACCTATCCCAAATTTTCAACGCATATTTGGTTAGCTTATGAGGCAATTCAATCATCTCCTACCCCCTCAGAATTTCAATTCATTGATCGTGTTTTTGAATCACATATGAGGGATTTCTGGTTAGGACTTGAAGCTCCATATAATGCAGATACAGCGGACTTGTATGGGATTGCTAATTATATAGAAGAATATGGGGATATCAACTCTTTAGTCCTCTATTTAGATGCAATTGGCACTACAGTTGTCAATAATAATCTTTCTGTACGAGCACAAGAAGAATATGTTAAACTTACAACTGAGTTATCCAAAGCTGAACCTGATCTTGCACTAGCTGCTTTTTATGCAGGTGCAATGAGTCATTATGTTTCACAGGCGGGTGTTTGGGGTGCGATATGGAATCCCAGCACGTGGGGAACGGTTAATACAACTGCTTGGACCCAATTCGAAAGTAAAATCGAGAATAGTCTTGAGGCTGTTGATTTTATTGAGGGTCGGTCTGAATGGATGAGTGAAGAATTTGATTTATCTCCATTTGTTCCTGCAATCAATAATGCTAGTCAAGCGACTATTAAGTTAGCTCAACAAATTCATCCTGTTGCACAAAGTCTTGGTAATAATTTTAATAACTCCTTGGCAATTAGTGAATGGCCTTCAGCTTATTATGATAATGTTAAAGATTGTTTAACCTATTCTGTTGAAGCTATTTATTCAGCATTGAAAAGTGCTTTACAAGAAGTTAACTGGAAAACTATCTCCATACCAGATGTTAGTTATTCCTTTAATAATGAGACAGGTCATCTTGATATTCCAGCTTTCACTGTGGAATATTACGATAATAGCGGAGTTAATGTTTTAACCAATGCTGAAGCAACGAATGCAAGTGTACGAGTTGTTGCTTACACTGAGGATGACCCTGATGGTCTGTTAACTGATGCTGTTAATGAACTAGAATATAATTCCGGTTCACAAACATGGTCCTATCCTGATAAATTACTTAAAGGTACAGCCACTAAAGTGGAACATGAATTTTACCTTGTTTTTGGCATGGATTTAGCAGCCACAACATGGAGTAATGTTAGCACATCGAGATTTTATGTTGACTATTACTTTATCAATTTTACACAAATTTCTTACGACTATTCCCGACAAGATCGAGACCTGGATATTACCAAGGTAGAAGCCAATTGTACTGATCTTCCCGAGATTGGATTGGTTGAAGAGGATGAAGTCAATTATGCCACTTGGCATGTTTACACAAAAGGTATAGGTGCCCAATATGGTGGAGCTTTTGGTATACAGGCGTATGATACAGAAGGCACTAAGCTTTCAGGCGATTTAGAATATAACGCAACTGACAAATCATGGTATAAATTGGATATTGATCTTTATTGGGTTTTCACATCTACTGATCAACAATATTTCGTTGTTATAAAACTTGATTTGAAACACATTCCAACTGGTGAAATTCGTAATACATCTTCTGGTACTCAGGTATTCGAACCTTATTCCATTGGTAAAGGTAAGAAAACTTTCATTACAGCTGACCACCAAATCAATATTACAAAACCTGTTTTAGAATATGATGAGCAAGCAAGAAGAATTAGTTTCTACAATATCACTGCTCATACTGTTTTCAATGACATTGAAATTGATTATTACCAAATATATGAAAAACCAATAAATCCTACAGTCTTTGATCGTCGTGCTGCTAAATGGAAAATTTTCCTTTATTCTGATATTGGTGTAGGCATACCCTCTAATGTTAGAGGTGAACTTGAATGGAATATCTCCACTGAAACATGGTATGCGGAGGATATTTGGGTTGGTAGTTTACCTGACAATCAATATGTTGTCCGGTGCCAATTTGAAACATTGAATCTTAATGCAAGCACTTCACCCTTTGGTCCTCCTTCGGAACCTTTCGAGATTTCAAGACCCCTGCCTATAATATATTACATTTTACCAGAATTTTTCTTAGCTGGCTTTGTGGTTCTCTTCGGATGGCTCGCTTGGTATCGACCTAAAAAGCAAAAAGAAGAGAAAGAAGCAAGACGACAAGCTAGACTTGAAGAGATAGAAGAAGGCGAAATGCCAGAATATTTTGAATAAAAATCTTCTTGGCTTTTCCCTGTTTTTTCCTTTTTTCTTTTTTAGATTAATAAAAAGAATTATTTTATAACTTACATATATTTTTCTAATACTTCCAACTAGGCGATTAAATGTGGTACATTTGAAACGTTATAAATTTTATACGTATCTTATCATCTCCTTTCTTTTAATGACTTCTCTTTCCTCCCCAATTATTCAAGGAAGTCCAAGTCAAGAATATTTTTTCCAAGTAAAAATTATCTGTGAAAGTAATACCCTTACCCAGAATTTAGCAAATTACTTGAAGCAAGAATTAATGCGTGTTAAAATTGATTCCATAATTTATTCCTATACCAGTGGTCTTTTTGAAGATAAAGTGATACAGAAAGATTTTGATATTGTTCTAGTAGAATTAGAATGGCCTAGTGTGGATCCTGATCCATCTGTGTATTTTTCCTCTGGTGGAGCTGGAAACTATTGGGGAATTGCTCCCTCAATTTCTGGTGGTGAAGCTAATGATGAATTATTAAGTCAAGCTCTTATCGAACCAGATGATGAAGAACGACAAGCTCTGTATGCTGATTGGCAACAAAATCTCATGAATGACATTTTACCCGTTATTCCTCTTTATAATACTATAACAACTTATTGTACATGGGATACTTTATCTGGTTGGGATCATTCTTTAGGGTTGGTCGAATCTCTTCCATATATGCAGTGGGATAGTGCGCATCCCGGACAATCAAATACTAGTATCTTTAATGATTATGTTTTTGACTGGGATAGTCTAAATCCTCTTTTCACACGTGACAATAGTGTTTCGAGATTATTCGCTGAACCCTTAATTCAAATTGATGCTTATGGTGACCCTCAACCATTTCTAGCCAAAGATTGGGAGTACTTAAACAATCATACTACCCTTCGCCTATATTTGCGCAATGATGTTAAATGGCATGTAGATGAAGATAATCTTTTTCCGAATGAATATTTCTCTGCTGATGATGTTCTTTTCTCCATTAAAATGTATAAACATCTTTCTACCGTCGGTAGTTTTTTCCAATGGGTAGATTCTGTTACCAAAATAAATGAAACTACTGTTGAACTTGTTATTGACGGCGCTCCTAATACACCAGGTTTACAATATTATGCACCCTGTATTACTGATTTGGATCAATTAATTTTACCAGAACATTATCTTAATGTTAGTGTTGATGAAGAAACAGGTTTACCTGATAGAACTGCTGGAGAATGGACAAAATATGCTGATAATGGCCTTGGTACTGGGATGTACATATTAGATAGCTATACAGAAGGCACGGAAGCTTCTTTCAGAGTTAATGAGGATTGGTGGGGAAAGAATGCATCCTATATAAATGAAGATCTTGATATTCAACGCTATACCTATCAGATTAGAAGTGACTTGTTCAGTATTGAGAATCTTCGACAAGAATTTGAACAAGGTAATATTGATGTTTTTAAAAATTATATTAAAACCTTAGAGGAGTACACAGAACCGCCTTATCAAGCACAATCGCTTTCTGATAGAGCCATAATGGTTTTTGGTTTTAATTTACAAACAACTAATACTCCGGAACTTTCTGACCAAGAACTTTGTGAAGATGGTACAATTTCGAAAGGTTTAGCGGTAAGAAAAGCTATTGCTCATTTAGTTGATAAACAAACATGTGCGGATCTTCTTGAAGTACCTTCTCAGATAATTCATACACCCTTTTCAAATAGATTTAGTGAATATATCTCTACTAATGTTACGCAATATGAGCATGATATACCTACCGCCAAGGAATATATGATGAAAGCAGGTTTTAATCCCGAAACCCTTACATCTGATAGTTTGACATTTCTATTAGCTATTAGTTCATTATTATTTCTTGGAATCATTGTTATTTTACGAGATTCCAAGAAGAATTCTTGATTTTTTATTTCCATAATAAGAACGATATCTTCAAACCAAAATTTCATATAGGTAAAGTAAATTCTTATTTTTTATAGTTCTCTTTCGAGCTATTATCCAGGAGTTTTTAGAATTGAATGTCAAGTTTTTAAGTGATCAAGAGGTCGAGGATAAAATACATAACTTTTTAAAAGAACACCAATATAATTTTGAAACCGCTGTAAAAGTGGAGAAGCGATTAAAACCTGTAGACTTTGCTGTTAAAACCTCTGATAGATATACTGCTGTTATGCTTTTCTTATGGAAACGCTCTCTTCCATATGATAAAGTCTATTATGTTGAAGAATATATGAAAAAATTCGGTTTTGATAAAATCATTATTGTTTGTCGTCAAATTAGTCCCCGAGCTAAAGAAATAATCAAAAATAATGATCTGCCAATAGATATTGTATTTGAATCAGATTTTAGAACAATGAAAGAAAGTCCCTTAATAGGAAAATTATAATATCTTCCTTTTTTTTTCAAATTTTTAATATTTCATTTTTTAATTGTTTA
>JAYEJY010000233.1:0-12336 GCA_034660795.1 Promethearchaeati archaeon
AGGTTTTCAACCAAAAGAGCTTTCTTTGGATGTTTTTGCCGAGGAAATTCGTGCGAAAGGTTGGGGGATTTCTGTTTATAATGATTGGATAAGATTAGTAATTATGCCACATATTACTAAGAAAATGATTGACCATTTCGTGTCTGATTTACGGTCCATTACTTAAAAAAGTGCATTAACATCGAAGAAAATATATTATTTATAAGAAAATAATTGAATATTAAATAAATCACCTAAAAGCATCAGTAGTTGATAATTAATGAAATATGTACCGGAAAACCATAGTTCTAAACTTGAGATAACAGGAAGCAAATCCTCCTTACTTGCTAATAAGAAAATTCTTGTTTGTCTAACTGGTAGTGTGGCAGTTCTTGAAATAGTCTCTCTCACCCGATTATTAATGCGTCATGGTGCTGAGATATATACTGTATTATCACCTGCAGCAGAAAAATTGGTACATCCGTCATTAATTGAATGGGCTACTGGTAATCCTGTTATCCGTGAACTCACCGGGCAAATAGAACATGTCCATTTATGTGGTGATCATCCTGAAAAAGTTGACTTAATTTTAATCGCTCCTTCTACTGCTAATACCATTGGGAAAATAGCTAATGGAATTGATGACACTGTTGTTACCACCATGGCTACTACCGCTTTGGGTAGTAGGATTCCCTTTGTTATTGTTCCAGCAATGCATGCATCTATGTATGAAAATCCTATTATTTTAGAAAATATTGAGACTCTTAAAAACCATAACGTGATTTTTGTTGGCCCGAGAAAAGAGGAAGGAAAAGCAAAGATCGCCAAAAATGAATCAATTTTAGAAACAATTATTTCTTGTCTTACACCTGGTGATTTATCCGGGAAAAAAATAGTTATCACTGCAGGTCCCACTCGTGTTTGGTTAGATGATATACGATTTCTTTCGAATCCAAGTTCAGGACAAACTGGTATTGCCCTTGCACATGAAGCAGCTAGTCGAGGAGCAGATGTGCATCTATTTCTGGGTCCAACAAATCTTTCGGTCAACAATCCCACTATAGAAGTTTCTATGTTTGAAACACCGTCTGACCTTTTAGCACAATTAAAAAATATTTCAAATATGGATGTTTTCATTTCTTCAGCAGCAATAAGCGACTATGAACCAAAAACCTCTTTTTCTGGAAAAATCGTTTCCCAACAAAAAGATCTTTCAATAACATTCAACCCCACTCCAAAAATAATTGATATTATGCGCACGAAATTCCCTGATGCCTTTATTATTGGTTATAAAGCTGAAAGTCTCCCAACGTTTAAGGAATTAGAAAACAAAGCATTAAAGAAAATGGCTGAAAAGAAAATGGATATGATTGTAGCAAATAATGTTAAAAAAACCGAGAAAGGATTTGCAGTAAGAGAGAATGAACTTTTAATTATTACACCCAAAAAGAAAGTTATTCATTTACCAATGCAATCAAAACGACGTTTAGCGAAAAAAATCTTAGATTATCTACCTAAATAATGTTTATCTCTCAAAATAGATTTCAAGTTTTTTTCCTTTTTGTTGTCTTTTCATAAATTGTGTACTAATAAATTCGATTAATAAAAAGGCAAGATAGGAAAGCATGAGTAATAATGCGCCAATTGCACTTGCTTGACCAAATTTCCTTGATCTTTTAAGACGGAATAAAACAACAGTAAGAGTGGAAATTGATGGTTCTATATAGGAAAAGAAATTTGTTGTTGCAAATTCTCCCAATGACATTCCAAAAGCAAAAATAAAACCTGTGAGAAAGGATGGCAATAATAATGGAACATAAATTTTTCTGAATCTAAACAAAGGCTTACTACCTAATGTTCGTGCACTTTCGATTATTTCAGGACTGATGGTATTTAGGCCATTCATTAATGCTCTTGTCACAAAAGGATAACCAAGTAATCCGTGTGTTATTATTATAAATAACCAGAATTGTTGTTGGAAGAGATTAAATCCAAAAAATAGTTTTAAAATACCTAAAGCTAAAGTAATTGATGATACACTTAATGGAAAAAAACTAATGATTTCATAAGGAATTGATTTTTTCTCATAGCGTGATTTTCCCAATGTTGCAACAGTGATTATCGCCAAGAGTGATGCAACTAGTGCTCCTCCTAAAGCAAATAGAATTGTGTTCAAAATTGCTCGTGGTATAGAGATATATGCATCAACATTGATTGATAAATCGAAAATAACATTATAATTAGAAAGTGTGAAAACTTCTTGATAAGGATTCCAAAATGAATAGATTAAGGTACTAATTAGTGGGATCAGTTCTATTACCAAACCAATCATAAAAACGATGCTAAAATAGAATTCTTTTGTCGTAAATAGTTTTTTTATTTTTGATTTAATGTTCGTTCTTTTATTGGCAGTTTTTTCTTGTGATGTTCTAAAATTCTGAATGAGAGATTTGACAGTTATTTTTTTCTTAGGAGTTTTTTCCGTCTCACCGGTAGTTACTCTACTTCGTTTTCTTAGAAAAATAAAATATAAAATAAGGTAACCAATAGTTATCAATAACTGAAATATTGCTAAGGCAGCAGCAATATTTTGACTTTGTAAGGATTCCAAAAATAAAGAATTAATTTCTGTTTCTAATGTAAGGAATTTACCTCCACCTAGCATGAGAATAATTCCGAAACTAAGAAAACAAAAATTGAATGTTAACAGAGAAGCTGTAACAATTGGTTCTAGAAATATTGGGAAGAAAATTCGCAAAAATTTTTGTTTAGGATCACTACCAAGAGTTTTTGCTGCTTCAAAAACTTCGGGGTTCGTAGTTTGGAAATGAGTAGAAACATAATGAACAACGAGAGGAATATTATAAAAAGCATGGGCGATAATAATTGAGAGAATTGCACTCCCAAATAATCCATTCTCACCAAAAACAACCAAAAATCCCATTCCCACTAAAACTGAAGGCAAAACGAAAGGAACGGTGAAAAAAGTCAGGAAAACTTTACTTCCGGGAAATTTGTATTTACCAAAAAGATATCCTATGGGTAAACCAATAATTACTGAAATTAGTGTACTTAGCAATGCTTGTGATAGAGTGAAAGCTAATAATTTGTAATATTCTCCATTTGTAATTACATCAATGAAATAAGTTAGTGTAAATCCTGTTTCATCGCTAAAACCAGTAATAAGCACTGAAATAACTGGAAACAGAATAAAAATTGATATTAAAAAAATAGGAATGAACAAGCCAATTCGCTTAAGTATTTTCTTTCGAAAGGGGAATTGGTTGCTCATGTCTTGGACCTGCTTAGGTTTTCTAATCAAGGTCTATTCTTTGTCTTCTAATATATATGACTGTTGCAACTATTCCAGCAATTAATACAACTGCAGCACTTATGGTTATCCATAACCACCATAAACCTCCATAGACTGTTTTTCGCCATTCTTCCAACCACGTATTGTAATTTTCCTTAATATAATTTTGAGAAACAAAATCATTAAGGATCGTAAAATTGCTTGGATGAATTGCATAATCATAACAAGGTGGTAATTCTGCTGCTGTATTTACTGGAAACATCCAATTGTTTGTTGGTATAATTTCTTGGATTTCTTTGCTAAGCAAATGATCAATGAAATTCTTGGCAAGATCTTTTTGTGTTGTTCCTTTTACAATTCCAGCGCCTTCAATTTGTATCCAGCCATATTTTGTTTCGTCTTCATCATGAAGAACAACACCATTTTTTTCGAAGGAATAATTAAAGAATGCATTGTAAGCCGGGTCTGTTCCATATGATACCATCATATGGGCTTCTTTTTTCACAAAAACTCTTTCCCAAGAGTAGTCCCAGCTATCATCGATTATGATTTCATTTTTAGCTTTATCCCAGAATTCTTTCCAATCTTTTTCAAGTATTTCTTGGTAAAATACAATTTGGTTTAATAAGAAATTCAATCCTGTTGAGCTTAGTCGAGGATTTTGGGTAACGAAGTCATCGATGAATTCTTCTAGAAGATAATCGATGGTTAAATTTTCAAGACGCGGATACTCTGCAACTGTAATATATTCTGTATCAAAGATTATGGCTATAGGACCATAATCCATCGGTACAACATATTTTTCGGGGTCTAAATCATTAATAAGGTTTGATGATATATTTTCATTTTCAAAATCGGTATAGGGTGTTAGTATATCTTCGGTTTTCGCATCATGTATCAAAATCTCATCAATTCCTAATACTACATCAGCTATGGGGTTGTTTTTCTGGGCAATTAAAGTTTGAATTAAATCTCCCATTGATGGAAATCGCTGTACAACAACAGACACACCTTTTTCTACTCCAAAAGCCTCAAATGTCGCATTTCCAGCAGCATTAGGGTCTAAGCCATACATGAGAAAGCTATCAGGTACATATACTACAAAATCTTCTTCCGCTAGCGGATTGTATATATTCTTGTTGCCTTTATGTGATTGTATAAATCCAAAAGACTGTAGTATATTTCCATATATTGGAAAAACACTTATCATTATAATTATACTGAGAGTTTTTATTGTTGTTTTCATATTCAATATCTTAACCATCCGGCTAAAAGGGTAAATTTATAACCCCGTTGATATTAGGGGGTTATATCTTCCTTTTCTCCCTTTAAAAATTTTTCATTGTTAAAAACAAAATTCTAAAAGGAGAACAAACAGAGAAAAAATAAGAAATCTTGAGTTGTTAACTGATGCCGACAATAAAAGTAACAAATTTAACAAAACATTTTGAAGATTCTATTGCAATTCAAGATATATCCTTTACGTTAAAAGATGGGGAGTTGTTAACCCTTCTAGGTCCAAGTGGAAGTGGCAAAACAACACTTCTTCGTCTTATTGCGGGATTAATAAAACCTGATGAAGGAAAGATTTTTTTTGATAATCAAGATATTTCCGATATACCTACAGAGGAGCGAAATATTGGTTTTGTTTTTCAATCCTTTGCCCTTTTTCCTCATTTAACTGTGTTAGAAAATATAGCTTTTGGCTTAAAAGCTAAAAATAGATCTAGAGAAGTAATTAAAAAACGCCTTAAGGAATTACTCAAGTTAACTGATCTTCAAGATAAAGCAGATCGTTATCCTCGAGAGTTGAGTGGTGGGGAACAATCTCGCGTCGCTCTGGCAAGAGCATTAGCTCCTAATCCTTCCTTATTACTTTTAGATGAACCTTTATCTGCTTTAGATAAAAATTTGAAAGAATCACTTCGATGGAAAATTCGGAGGATTCAGCAAGAAGTTAGTGTTTCCACAATTTATGTTACTCATGATCAGGAAGAAGCCATGGAAATTTCTGATCGCATTTTAATTTTAAATAAAGGGAGAATTATTGAGAAAGGTACACCGCGTTCTCTTTATCTGCGACCTCAAAAAGCATTTACTGCGAAATTCCTTGGTATTGTGAATGTTTTGAAAGGTAGTATTAAGCAAAAAGATGAGAGATATTATCTAGAAACTTCTTTCGGTTCTCTGCTTTTACCGCAAAATGATTTTTTAGAAAAGAAAAAAACAATTGCAATTGCTATTTCACCAGAAAATATCGAACTTTCTTTGGAAGAAAATGAATCTGTCAATGAGTTTCAAGCATTTATTAAAACAATTAAATTTGGTGGTCCTTACACAGAAATTATTGTTGAAACTGATGCTACATCAATTACTTTGCATAAAACAAGTTCAAATACTGCTCATAAATATCGTAATGGTCAATCTGTCTACATTTCTTTTCCGAGAGAATCTATTATTTTCTTACAAACCTAGAATTTTTTTAGAAAAAGAAATTTTTTGGTAGATTAAAAACACTACCAAATTAGTGGTAAATTTATAGTCTAAAAAGCTGTAAGGCTTCTATTTCACTTACACCTTCAATATTTTCCAGAATACCTTCTAGATGATCTTGTAATCCATCTTTTTCTTCGAAATTTATATCCACAACAAGGGCAACAAGTCCAAAAGCCATTGGACGTTCGCCAGAAGCAGTAACTTTCATATCTTCTGGTAATGCCTTAATGATGCGTTCTTTTAGTGTTTCTGGTTTAATTTCTGGATCTTCTGGTAATATTTTGTATGTTCCTACTATTCGAGTCATTTTTTTCACTTCTTTCGGTTTTCTGTCAACCGATGGACTATTTTTAGGTTTCGGGCTTTTGTTATTCCTTTTCTAATTTTCGATTCCATTGATAATTTAGGATATTATTTCTTTTCCTGTTTTGGTAAAGGAATAATTGTTAATGAGATTGTTTTCTCATCTATATCCCATTCTTTACTGAATCCTTCTTTAGGTTTCCCGGTTTCTAATATTGTAGCTTGAGTTTCTGTTTTAATGTAGTCATGCCATTTTTCAATAGCTTCAGCAATATCATTTTTGTCTTTATAGTAAAGTTCAATTTGTTGGGTATATTCCAAGTCTGCTTCTTTACGCATCATTTGTACTCTTCTAATGACTTCTCTCACTAATCCTTCTTGTATTAATTCCGGTGTTAATTCTGTTTTGATAAAAACTTGTCCACCATCAAAAGCAGTGTCTGCATAGCCTTCTTTACCACTTGAGATAATTTCTAATTGATCTTCATGAATTTCAAAAGTGCCTTCTTTAGTGATTAATTTGAATTTATGATTTTCCCTTAATTCTTTTGCTGCTTTTTGAGCTGCTTCTCCTTTCAAATCCTTTATCGCATTTCCAACAATCGGTGCCTCTTCTTTAAATGCAGGTCCAATAAGATTAAATTTTGGTTGAAAAGTATATTCGACCATTTCTGCAAATTCTTCTTGAAAGGTCACTTCTTTAACGTTTAACTCTTCTTTAATTTCTTCTAAAAATTGCTTAACCATTTTTTGTTGTGGTTCTGGACATACAATAATTAATTCTTTCAAAGGAATTCGTACTTTTATTCCCGCTGCATTCCGAGCAGCACGGCCAGCTTTTACAATTGCAATTGAATAGTCTAATGCTTCTTCTAATTGAACATCAATTTTATCCATGTTTTTTTCCGGAAAGTCTTCTAAGTGGATACTAAGTGGGACTTCTTTCTTCTCTTTTCCACAATATGCTTTTCGCACGAGATTCTGGTATAGCTCTTCTGAAAGAAAAGGTGTAAAGGGTGCTATTATTTTAGTTAATGTCACCAGTGTTTCATAGAGGGTTACAAAGCCATCTTTCTTATCTTGTGTTATTTCTGTTTCCCAGAATCTTCTTCGACTACGTCGGACATACCAGTTACTTAAGTACTCAACTACAAATTCTTCAATAGCATTTGCTGCTAAATGAGCTTCAAAATTCTCTAAACTATTTCTAACGATTGTTATAAGCGAATTTAGTTTGGATATTAACCATTGATCTAGTACGGATCGTTCTTTTAATTTACTGTGGATTTTTACAGGATTAAGCTTATCTATGTTGATATTAGTGACGAAGAATGAATAAACATTCCATAAGGTATTAAAGAATCGTTTTCGGGTGTCTTCTATAATATCTTCCGAAAACCTCGTAGGGTTCCAAACAGGTGATGAAAAGAAATACCATCTCATAGGGTCTGCTCCCACTTTATTATAAACACTTGCAGGTTCCACTACATTACCAAGATGCTTACTCATTTTCACTCCATCTTTATCTAAGACATGCCCCATAGATAAACAGTTTAAGTAAGCTGGTTTGTTAAACAAGGCAGTACTTATGGCTAATAAGGTGTAAAACCATCCTCTTGTTTGGTCAATTGCTTCTGTGATAAAATCTATTGGATGGTGGTTTTGAAATGCTTTTTTATTTTCAAAAGGATAGTGCCATTGAGCAAATTGAGCGGAGCCTGATTCATACCAGCAATCAATCACAAATGACTCTCGTTCCATTTCTTTGCTGCATTTAGGACAATATAATTTAATTTCATCAATCCAAGGTTTATGTAATTCAAAATCTTCCGGTAAATCTTCTTTCATATAGGATTTTAATTCTTTAATGCTTCCAACACAAATTTGTTCTCCGCATTCACAATTCCAAATGGGTAAGGGGGTTCCCCAAAATCTTTCGCGGGATAATGCCCAATCTACGATATTGTCAAGAAAATCTCCAAAACGACCATGTTTTAAATGCTCTGGAACCCAATTTATTTGTTCATTTGTCGCTAGAATTTCTTCTCGTAAAGTGCTCATTTTAATGAGCCAAGCTTCCCGGGCGTAATACATCGTTGGTGTTTTACAGCGCCAACAGAAGCCACTTGTGTGTTTTTCTTGTTTATCAGTTACTAGTTTGTCATTTTCTCGTAAGACTCTTATTATATCTTTATCAGCATCTTTTATGAACATCCCTGCCCAAGGAGTAATTTCCTCAGTGAAAGTTCCATCCTCTTTAACAGGTTGTAAAAATGGCAAGCCTTTTTTCATGCCCAATTCATAATCTTCTGGTCCAAAGGCAGGTGCAGTATGGACCATTCCTGTTCCTTCTTCGGTACTTACAAAATCAGCAGTAACAACTCTAAATCCTTTTTTATTTTCCTCGCTGGGTTTGGCATATTTGAATAATTGTTCATATTCCATACCCTCTAGTTCCTCGCCGGTCATTTCTTCTATGATTTCATAATCTTTTTCAGGAAAAATAGCTGATAATCGGTCTTTTGCTAAGTAATAATATTCATCATCTTGTTTTATTTTTATATATGGTATATCTTTATTTACAGCTAAACCAACATTTGATATCAATGTCCAAGGCGTTGTTGTCCACGCAAGGAAATAACTATCCTTTTCATTTTTTACATTGAATTTAACTGTAATAGAAGGATCAACGGTTTCTTGCAAGCCTTGCGAGTATTCATGACTGCTTAAAGTAACTTCACATCTTGGACAGGAAGGAATAACTTTGTGCCCTTTTACTAGTAATCCTTTATTGTATAATTCTTTTAAACTCCACCATACGGATTCCATGTAATAATCTTCCATTGTAACATAGGCATTTTCCATATCAATCCAAAATCCGACTCTTTCTGTCATGGTTACCCATTCATTAACATATTTCATTACTGATTTCTTACACATGGCATTGAATTTCTTCACACCATATTCTTCAACTTCTGGTTTCGAGTCTAATCCCAGTGTTTTTTCTACTTCAATTTCTACTGGTAATCCATGACAATCCCAACCACCAATCAAGGGTGATACAAAAAATCCATTCATGGTTTTGTATCTAAGATATAAATCTTTGAGACAACGGGTTAAAACATGTCCCACATGAGGTTTTCCATTTGCAGTAGGAGGGCCTTCAAGAAACACATATTTTTTATTTTCTTTTCTGAGTTCTCTTGATTTTTCGAAAATTTTCTTTTTCTCCCAGAATTTTAGGATATTTTTTTCAATCTTTGGAAATTTCACATATGTTTTTACTTCTTTGAAAACAGTCATTTATTTTGACCTCAGAGAATCATTTCATTGGGAGTCTTCTATATTAACGATTCTGAAACAAAATTTAAGCTTTAAAGATTTTTTGATATTATAGTTTTTGAAATAATGGCTTTTTTTGTTATTTTTTTTACCAAATTATGGTTGAGATACTATTTTTTCAATGAAATTAATCTAAAAACCTATCTTTCAGTAGGTATTAATTATCTCTATGAATGATAAAAAATCCTCAGCAAAGAAAAATAATCAACAAGAATTAGAACAATTCCCCCTTGAAAGGGAACGACCTTCTTTTAGGGCTTCACTTAAACGTTACATCTATCAAAATCGCTGGGGGTTACTTGTTGCTTTCATAGGCGTAATCATTTCTATAATTGGTATTATAATCTATTATCAATTACAGAATCTTGGTCAAAACATTGGTTTTTGGGTGCTTATTGCAGGTCTTCTTGTCTTTGTTTTCGCGACGGTGTTCCTTATCCGGAGTCGAAGTAACATATAGAAAAAATTATTGCCTTTTATGATCTTTTTCTCTCCAAGAAGATATACGGATATCTTCACTCTTACATTTTGGGCAAACAGTTCGTTCGAAAATTAAACCATCCTCTTCTTTTTTGATATATTCTGCTTTTGCAAAACGATGATTACAATTATTACAAATATAAACATCTGGTCGCCAAACATCTGATTCTTCATTTTCTTTCATTTGTATTTGACCCCATTTAATCTAAATTTAAATGGTTTTTTTGATTAAAAAAGTTTCTTAGATTTAGAAGTACTTTTTTCTTGATTTTTCATAGATTTTCCTATCATTTAATAAGTACTAGTCTCTAATAAAACTTAAATAATAATAAGAAATTTAAAGCGAGTATATAGTTTGCATTAAGAGATGCGGTAGACTGCATTCGGAGTTGCTCAAGATATGTCTCTTTGGAAAGACAAAATAAATCGAACAATACTTATTTCATCAATATTCTTAGTTTTAATTCTGGCATTAATAGTCTTCTTCGCAATCTTCCCATACGAAGAACGAGATGTCCCTGGATTGAATTGGGCTTTTCTTCCTGCCCCTCTGATCATTATTGTAAGTTTACTTTTTTGGGGTTTATATTTCAATGGCTTATTACTCATTGGTAGCATTCGTGAAAAAATGAATGCGTTTCCAGGCTGGACAGAAATCATTGTCGTTGCTTTTATTGTTTTAATAACCTCGATATTTATCGGTAATCTCAATAATTTCGCTATAAAGTGGGTTGTTTTTGGTGGGACTACCTTAGGTGTTGTCCTCATTACTTTATGGTTCTTAATGAGTAGTACTGAAAAGGAAGAAGTTCCAGCATAAGCTGGTTTTCCCCCTCTTCTTTTATTTCTTATTCCACAAAAAATGATTCTTTTTTAGCCCAAAATCATCATTCTTTATACTTTTTAAAGAAAAATTTATTTAGTAATAGTTTTCTTTTTGAACTTGAAAGGCAAAAACTATGTAAAAACTATCGGTCAAACCCTTATTAGAAAATTGCTTTACTCTTTCGATTAGACCGACATTATTACAGAAGTTTTATCCCTCCACAAATATTGATTTGGGATTGAACAGCCATTTTTCATTGGAAAACCAATGAAAGGATATTAGATAGTTTATTGCTTTTCTTAGAATAATGATTGAAAAAAAGTAATGATACCCGAAAAGGTGAAATCAGATGTCTCATGATATCGGTGAACGAAGAAAATATATCGAACTGGAGGATAAAGCCATTGTCCGGTATACTTACGGTAATAAGAAATTTGAAGTAATAGTAGATCCAGAAAAGGCTTTAGCTTATAAAAAGGGTGAAAATGTTCAAATAAATGATGTCGTAGAAGGTTACGTCGTTTTTGAAAATGCAACCAAAGGAGTTAAGGTATCAGATATCATTCTTGAACAAACCTTTGGCACTCTAGATGAAAATGAAATTATCAAAACTATTTTAGATAGAGGTGCGTTACAACTTACTCAAGAACAGAGAAAACGGTTATTACGTGATAAAATTGATGAGATTATAGATTTTATCCATGTTCATTGTATTAATCCGCAAACAAATAAACCTCACCCTCCAGCTCGTATTGAGTCCGCGATGGATGAAGCGGGAGCACAAGTTAGCTTTAATGAACCCGTTGAAAAACAAGCAAAAGATATTATTAAACTCATAAAGCCCATTATTCCCATTCGATTAGAATCTGTTGTATTAGCAGTTAAAGTGACCCCTGATTATACAGGTCCTGCATATGGTGTTGTTGAATCAAGCGGGGAATTATTAGAGGATCAATGGGGCGATGATGGTGCTTGGTATGCTAAAGTTGAAATGCCTGCTGGTGCTCAAGCTGATTTTTTGGATAAAATCAACCACTTAACGAAAGGTAAAGCAGAAGTAAAAATAGTAGAACGAAAACAAGGATAAGAAAATTACGATTTATGATTATTAAGGAGAATACGAAAATGCCAATTTTTATTGAAAATAGGCAATTAGTAACCCCTGGCGAAATTATTGCAGAAGGCAAATTTGGCATCGGGTCTAATGTCTATCGCAAAGAAAAACAAGTAGTTTCACAGGTTATTGGCCTTGTGAATATCTATGATAATAAAATAAGTGTTGTTCCTTTAAAAGGGCAATATTCACCTCGAGTGGGTGATATGGTTATCGGAATAGTTGAAGAAGTTTCCCTTAATTCATGGTTAGTGGATATTTCAAGTCCCTATCCAGGTGTTATGAAAACATCGACAGCTATTAAAAAACGATTTGATCCTGTTCGGGATAGAGCAAGAGATTTTTTTGATGTAGGAGATGTAGTAGCAGCAAAAATACTCTCATTCGACCGAACACGAGATCCTATGTTAACTTTATGGGAAAACAACCGGTATGGAGCTGGTTTTCTCGGGAAACTATCTGGTGGCCGAATTATTGAAGTAA
>JAYEJY010000234.1:0-12309 GCA_034660795.1 Promethearchaeati archaeon
ATTATTTGGTTATTTTTGAATGCTGTTTTTTATTATTGCAAAGAGTTTACTATTAAAAATGTGACTAAAACAATGATTTTATTAGAGATATTTGAGTGGATTCCGTGAAAATCCTTTCAATAGTAAACGAAAAATTCTTGATAAGAAACATACTCATTGCAATAATAACCAATTTGTACCGTAGTTTAGTGGAGTGCCCTTTATGAGTCATGCTTCTTCCAGATATTTTACTTATCTACTATCTTTCGTACTACTCATCACGGTGATTATGCAAGTACAAAAATTCCCTTCTTCAGCTTATGATCCGGAAAATTCAGCGACAGTGGAACCCTTTGAGTATTTTATTGTTAACACTACCGCCTCGAGTAAAGAAATGCTAAGTGGTGATTGGGAAGTCTCACCTGCCGATATCTTGTCTCCTGTATTCCTTGTTTTTATTTGCGATTCTGTGAATCTTGCTTTATGGGTTGAAAGCACTAATTTAACACAAGCCATTGGGAAAATGCAAGATGATGGCTTACTCTATGTTTATCAACCATATCTGATTCCGGATGACATTCCTTTGGATAATAGAAGAAGTGATTCCTTTAATGTACGCGTTCCCAAAAATGACACCTGGCATTTAGTTTTTTATGCCGGAGCATCAATTATGTCCTTAACATTTAGTTGGCATATAGACGTTTTTCCTGTTAATATTTTGAATATTATTCTTTATAGTGCTATTGGATTAGTTGTTGGTTTATTTGGAATTATACTACTGATAACGTTAATTAAACAGAACAGGAGCAAAAAGGATGACAAAGATGAAATTGCAGAACTTAATGATATCCGGAGGGAATTGAGAGAGGAAGATAAGAAGCGACCAAAAAAACTGGGGTCATTAGAAGATATAAGTGAGGAGAATGAAGAATTATAGCAGCAAGTGGTAGGTTGAAAAATGACAGCACCACAAATAAGTCCAAGCCAAAGTGAAATTAATCGAAACTTATGCCAAAAATGCCGTAGTTTCAGGAATCTTTGTGGTAAGAGTGTCTGCCCGATTTTAGTTAAAGCTAAATCCATTGCTAAAATTGAGCAGACTCTTAAGAAAAGAGATTTTTTTGGAGCTTCACCACCGGGGTTTTTTGTTGGAGAATATGGTTATCCCAAGGTTAATGTTGGTCCTTTAGTTCCTCCTATTGCTTCTGAAGATACATCCATTTTTGATGCTGAAGAACAGTGGATTACGAAAACCATTGAGGATATTATTGGTTATCGAACATCCCTTATTCGTGGTAAAACAAAATTATTTGTGCAATCTGCTGCACATGTTTCTTCCAGGGTTTTAGAAACCGCCCAAGAACTTATAATGGCAGGAGAACCAATTGATACGGAAATGTCATTTATTAAAAGACCTAAGCTCGACATTGTTTTTCCCCTCGTGTTCCGCCTACTGGCCCCTCTGGGATAATAAAGAAAGCTCAATTAGCAGAAAACCCTCATATTCCAAAACCAGTTGAAAAAGTAGTGGGAGATACTGACTTAAAAGCAGTAAAAGGCGTAACTAAATTGTATTCAGAAGAAATAAATCAAAGACATATAACGCGCATTCTTTCAGCGGGATTAGTAGGACAAGAGAAAAAACGTCGGCTTGTGCCAACTACTTGGTCTATAACAGCAGTTGATGATATTTTAGGACGATCTCTTTGGAAAAAAGTTCTTCGAAAACCATGGATCAATTATTGCTATTTGTTTGGACATAAAGCATTAGGGAATAATGTTCAAATTTTAATGTATCCGTCTGCTTGGATGTTCGAAGTTTTGGAATATTGATTAATAGGAGGAAGCGGAAAACCTGATGCAGATTATGAGATTTGGAAAGGAAGAAAAACCTATGCTTCAACTATTGCAGGTGCTTATTACGCAACAAAATTACCTGTTTTAGAATATCTTTCTAAAATTAATCGTCAAGCTGGTGCTCTTATCTTCTTAGAAGTCGACCAGGATTGGGTGCCTCTTGGTGTTTGGCGTTTTCGAGAAATTGCTCGAGAAGCTTTACGACAAGCACCACAACAATTCACAACAAAAGACGAAGCTTTTGAAGAGCTGAAAAAACGGTTAATTTTACCTTTGAAAAATTGGTTAGAAGAAAGTACGACACTTAAAATCCTTCAAACACAAAAAACACTTGAAGACTTCTTTCCAAAAGAGTACCATGGCTAAGGGGTTATTGCTTTTTGGCTTTTTTCTTGTCATAATAATGTGTTGTCAAATAACTTCCAATACCAACGACAAGCAATACTATTGGTAAAACTAATATTGAGACAAATCCTTCCGTTTCGGTTAAAGGCGTACCCGCTAAAACCTCTAATCTGATACCGTTTATTAAATACCATAAGAAAAGGAAAAAACAAAGACTTGAGAAAAGGAACCCTAAAAAGGGAATAATAAAATTTGCTTTCGTTTTCTTTCTGAGTAGCAGACTTGACAACGAAACTGATGCAAATAATAACAAAAAAATCGTACTCGCTAGCTCAGCAATTTGTTTGAGATTAAGTGTCAGGGTCATTAGAGCTGTAATAGTACTAATAATGAGGATGCTTACATATGGGACATGATTTTTGTCAGAGACTTTTTTAAATACGCCTGGAAAAATTTTTTCCCTTGCCATCACATAGCCTAAACGTGATGAGCCATATAATGAGGCATTAAAAGCACTAGCAGTTGAGAATAAGGCTCCAATTGCAATTATTATGGAACCGGCAATACCTATGGCGTTCTCAGCTACTTGCGCTAACGCTGTCTCAGCATTTGTACCTTCAAACGCGGTATAATTTGTACCAGCTAATGCTGTGAAGACCACTAGAAGATAAATGACTGTAGAAATGATAATTGTAGCAAAGATTGATCTCGGGATGTTTTTTTCTGGGTCAATGATTTCTTCTGTTGCATTAGGGATTAATTCCACTCCTTCAAAGGCGACAAAAAGAATAGTGGTCCCAACCACTGCTAGAGATAGACCTAGGAAGATATTATTCGCATTCCCCTCTTCATCCGGGAAAAAGGGCGTGAAATTCTCTCCAACATTCTTTATTGCTGCTGGAATAGTTATCCCAATGAATATCAACAGAATAATTACTTTGACTAAGACTATGATGTTTTGTGATTTACCTGTTTCTTTTACTCCAACAAGATTGATTATAGTAGATAAGATGATTAATATGACAGAAAAAAGTAAATGAATTAATTTAAACACCCATGGAGCGGCAGCATTGGGCACAACCATATCAGCAAAATATACCCCAAAAGTGTAAGCATAAAGTGAACATGATGCAAGATAAGCAACCCATAATAACCATCCAAAAAAAGCACCGATACGACGACCAAAGGCTGCTTTGCAAAAAGTATAGCTTCCTCCTGCAGAGGGGTATCTTAAAGCAAGTTTTGCATAGGAATATCCAATAAGTAAACCAATAACCCCTCCTAGACCAAAAGATACTAATGCGGCTGGCCCTGCAATACCTGCTACAATACCTAATACACTAAATAATCCTCCACCTATAGTTCCGCCTAATCCAATACTAATTGCTTCTTTAAAACCTAATTCTCTACTAAGCTCTCTTTGCGAGACTATACTTGTTTCGATATGTTCCTTTTTACTTCCTTCATCTCCAGTAGTTGTTGACTTATTCGCATCCGTAGGGGATTGGCCCAAGTTATTCTTTTTATGAGGGGAGTCTGGCATATTTTTCACGTCATTAACTAGGCTGAAAATTTAACAAGTAGGATTGCTTTATTCATCGAATTTTAAACATTGTTATGTGTTGAAGGTTTCTCTTTTTGAATTCAAGTCAGAACAAGCATTTTTGATAAATTCTTTATAAAAGAGCATTAAAACCGGGCAGTTACTAATATGTAATATGTCACTTGTATCAGTACCGTATAAACCAAAAAATTTCCGTGGAAGATAAGGAACTCCTAAAACCGCTAAGGAAGCTTGTTCTTGATTTAAAAAGCGAGCGACAGACCGGCCAATATCTCGTCCTACCACTACACGTGAAGTCATGGGGAATAACAGTCTTGTTGAAAATTTCCCAGCCTTTTGGATGAAGGCTTTTTCTTCCTGAAGTATCATTTCATCATCCTCTGGAATAATTGGAACGGTTTCTGGTATTGTTATTACATGTAAGAGGATAATTTTAGCATCTTTTTTTTGACCCGCATTTGCAATTGCAATTGCTAACTGTAATGCGGAAATCTCAAAAGGATTTCCAGGACCTATGGGGACGACAATTTTTTGGGGATAAGGAAGATCTTTTGTTATTTCCCAATCTTTTGTTGGTGAACGTATTATTAAAACAGAGTAGGGGCTTTTACGCGCGACTCGTTCTGCTATACTTCCTGATAATCTTTGAAATAGTCCTTTTCGTCGACTCATCATTATCGTTAATTTTGGGCAGAGTTCTTTTATATGGTGAATTATTGCCATATGAGTTCTTTTCTTCGCAACCTCCTCTTTAATCACGATTTCATATTGAATATTTAATCTCTCCGCCTCTTTTCGGAACCAATCTATATGTTCATAAAAGATCTTTTCTGTTTTCATGGATTTTCTTGTAATATGATAAATTGATATTTGACATCCGAAATATTCAGCTATTACTAATGCGGTAAAAATGGCTGTTTTTTCAGAAGGATAACCCAAAAGTGGTAAGAGGATTCGATCACCTGGAGCGCCCATTAATAGTAAATCCAAGACATCATTTTCTGTTGCCATTTGCTACTTCTTTTCTCCTTGAGTATTTTTATGTAGTTTGCTTATTGATAATAAAAGAGTATATATGTTAATGACTTAATTATTTTTGGCAAGAATGAAAGGAAATACTTTCCTTTTTTTACGCAAAAATTCTAGAAAGGTCAATATGCAAAGACTTTTTTTTCCTAACGTATTTGTCAAGTATACTTACCTAAAAAAGCATTTAATTGTTGAGCAAGCGTCTATTTCATTGGTTGGTTATAATGACGACTCTATCACCAAAGACAGGTTTTGATTTTCTCTTCAAAACAATTGTAGTAGGTGATGGTGCTGTTGGGAAAACAGCCATTACCTTTCAGTTTGCAACTAATAAATTTAAAGAAAATTACAAAATGACCATTGGTGTAGAATTTACTATAAAACATGTTAAAATCCGCGATCGTAAAATTAAGTGCCAAATTTGGGATACGGGGGGACAAGAACGTTTCAGAAAAATACGCCCACTTTATTATCGTGGTGCCCTTGGTGGCCTTGTTGTTTTTGATGTGACAAATATTCAATCGTTTAACCATCTGGATATTTGGTTTAATGAGGTTCTTGCTAATTGTGAGAAAATTCCATTAATTTTAGTTGGTAATAAAATTGATTTAACTGACCGAGAAGTTTCCTATGATCAAGGACTTGAATACGCAAGACAAAAATCGGAACAATTAGGATATAACATCCCTTATTTTGAAACTTCAGCGAAAACAGGTGAATCAATCAAGAAAGTTTTTTATGAGCTTATTAGAAAAATGGTTGATAATGCAGAAAAGACCATAAAAAAGAAAAACAAATGATTGTGAGGAAATTTTCCGGCGAGGAAAAAGAGTCACAATACATTATTTTTTAAGGATGAGGGGTAATAAATGGTGGTGCTTCGTCTGGTGGACCTGCAATAATAGTTAAGGTAAGACCAATTATGAAAATTGCACCTACTAATAAAAGTCTCCCAAAACGATTGGTGTTTCTGAGCTTTTTCACGTATTTTTTTCCTCCATTTTATAGTAAGACTAATGCTTTTCTTACTTATTCAAAAGAAGGATTTTGTATATAAAGCTCTAAATTATCTCAGAATTAGCAAACTGAGAAAGATAAGAAAAAAGAAATAAAAAGAAGCTTAATCCATATCAACCATTTTCTGCAAGTAGGCCCATTCTTGGTCTACTGCATCTTGGAAGTTTTGGATTAGATCTTCTCGTTTTTCTGGTCGGAATAGATGTTTGAATCGTCCTTGACCTTTAAGGTATTCCTCTACGGGAATCTTTTTCTCAGGTTTCAAAGCAATAACTTTACTCGGACTGCTTAATTCGTATTCACGACCATCATAGATTTCGTATAATGGGAAATAACAACAATCAATTGCTTGTTGCGCTATTTTTATCCCTTGCGATTCAGGGAAACGCCAGCCACGAGGACAGGGCATATCTACCAGAATAAATGCTGGTCCTTCCGCGTCAAGGGCTCGTCGTACTTTTGTCATTAAATCCCTATGTGCAGCAGGTGATGCTGTTGCAACATAAGGTACACGATGAGCAGCAGCAATAGCAACAAGATCCTTTCGCCAACGTATCTTGCCAGGTATTTCAGTGCCTGCAGGGGATGTTGTTGTTGAGGCATACATCGGGGTTCCACCAGATCTTTGGATACCTGTATTCATGTAGGCTCCATTTGTATAACAAATATATACAAAATCATGCCCACGCTCTAAAGCACCACTTAATGATTGTAAACCAATATCATAGGTTCCTCCATCGCCTGCAAAGGTAATAATATCGGGAATTTTATCAAGTTTTCCTTTTTTAACAAAGGCTCGATAGGCAGCTTCCGCGCCTGAGGCTGTAGCAGCTGCATTCTCGAAAGCATTATGATACCAGGGTAAACGCCAGGATGTATAAGGATAGATTGTGGTAGCAACTTCCAGACAACCTGTTGCATGGAAAATAACTGTATCGTCAGGATCTGTAACAAGAGTTGCTAATCTGGCAATCGTCCCTGCTGTACAACCAGCACATAATCGATGGCCTGGAGCAAGTCGATTTTCGCGATCTGTTAGTTCTTTTGCTTTGGGAATCTTAACTTTCTTTAAATCTTCTTTAGTTACCATACTTGTTAACCTCCTATTTTCTCAAACCAATCCATTCTACTGGCAGTGGTTTACCAGTTTTTTCACGTTTCATGGTTTCTTCGTAAATTTTCGTAAAGTCTTCTGCTGTGACATCTCGTCCGCCAAGTCCTGCCATATAGCCCTGGATAACAGGTTGTTGTTTATAGTCGTATAATGTTGTTTTAAGATCAGTGTATAATGCGGGCCCAGGTGAACCAAAGGTTGCATCGCGGTCTACAACAGCTACTTTTTCGACACCTTTCAATGCATTTGCCAATATTTCGCCTGGGAACGGTCGATAGGTTTTCACTTTTAAAATACCTGCTTTCTTTCCTTTATCCCGTAATTTATCGACAACATGTTTTCCTGTGCCGGAAATAGCTCCCATAGTGACGAACGCCATTTCAGCATCTTCCATTTGATATTCTTCTACTTGTTTGTAATATCGGCCTGTTTTTTCACCGAATTCTTCAAAGACTTTTGGAATAACTTTTCTGGCTTCATTCATAGCTTGTTCTTGCTGATATTTTACTTCCATATAGTAATCTTGTAAGGCTAATAAGCCTGATGTGACCGGATTACCTGGGAAAGTAGGGTAGACCATTTCACGTTCAGGTAAGAAATCTTGGGCGAATTTTCGATCCAATGGAGCAACACCTTCTAAAGCATGGGTTAAAATAAAGCCATCTAACCCAAACATTACGGGGAGAGAGACTTTCGGGTGTTCTCCGATCCTAAAGGAAAGAAATGTTGCATCATAAGCTTCTTGTGCAGATTCCGAAAACATCGAAATCCAACTCGTATCTCTACATACGGTTTGATCTGTTAATTCCCCATGAATATTTATTGGGCCACTCAAAGCTCTATTCGCAACAGCCATGACTATTGGTAAACGAGAGGCTGAGGCAATAAAGAGAATCTCGTACATTAACGCGATTCCTTGACTTGCTGAAGCTGTAAAGACTCGGGCACCCGTGGTGCTTGCTCCAACACAAGCGCTCATAGCGCTATGTTCTGATTCTACGCAGACAAATTCTGTATCAACTTCACCATTATTTACATATTCACTAAAATGTTCTACAATAATTGTTTGAGGAGTGATAGGATACGCTGCAACAACATCAGGATTAATTACTGCTACGGCATTTGCGACAGCTTCGTCGCCAGTCATTCCTTCACGTTTTTGTTTCTTTTTCGATTTTGACATTAATCAATCACCTACTCACTCATATCTTTTAGGTCAATGCATTGTACCGGACATTCCGCTACACAAATTCCGCAACCTTTACAATAGTCGAAATCCACAACGGGATATTTATCGTCATCCATTGTGATTGCTGAATCTGGACAGAGAAAGAAACATAACTGGCATTTAATGCATTCGTCTTTATCGACAACTGCTTTATTCGGGCTCCAGTCTCCTGTCTTAAAGTAGACAGAGGAACCAGCAAAGGGGACAGTACCTCCCATTGGGAGATTTTCATAGCCCCATTTTTTGTCGATCCATTCTTTCATCTCTTTTTCGGATAACAGGTTATTTTTGGTCATTCAGACTTCACTTCCTTGTAAGCGCGTTTAATGGCTCGAACATTTTTCTCGCCAATTGTGCCCTTGAATCTTTGGGCTGTCGCTTCACAAACATTATCTAATTTCACAATACCTGTTACTTTAACAAGTGCACCAAGCATTACAGTATTAGTAATTGGTCGTCCCAATTCCTCATCTGCAATCTTCGTGGCATTCACTTTATGATAAGTAACTTTCTTTTTAATACCAATATTCTTTTTTAAATCAGCCATTGAGCCAGGATAATTCGCAATAACAATACCACCATCTTTAAGTCCTTTACCAAGGTCAATTGCTCCAATTAATGATGGATCCAAGATGACAATTATGTCAGGGTGATGGATCTCAGTTTTAATGGAGAATTCCTCAGCAGAGATTCGGGTAAAACCCTCAATGGGGGCTCCTGCTCGTTCAGGGCCGAATGCTGGAAAAGCGTGGACATATTTATCTTCAACAAGTGCTGCTTCTGCTGCTAAACGAGAAGCGGTCACAACACCTTGTCCACCGCGTCCATGAAATCGAATATCAGTAATCGTACTTTTTGACAATTACAATATTCCTCCAACTCTATTTGAGCACGTTCAACTGAAAAAGACTCATTAATATATCTTTTTCGACGCTTTTATCTTATAACAATAGAATATGAGGAATTATCGATGATATCCGACGCCTTCTACTTCTTTAGCTGCTATGTTTACAAACAGACACTTTTTCTTTTGGGGTTTTGGGTGCTCTTCAGTAGCCAACCAATAATGATAGTTTTCCCAATTACAGGCCCCAGCTACATTGCCTTCTTTATCCATAACCAAAACCGATAAATTACCAGCGTCAGATTTTAAGCCAGCTAATTGTTTAATGGCTGTTGTTGCTGCTTCTTCCACTGTTTTTCCGTTGGCCAATTCATATACAGCAATACGTGCTGTGGATAATCTTATGGCAAGCTCACCATTGCCAACGCAAGCAGCTGCTCCGTATCGATTATCAGCATAATTACCAGCCCCAATAATAGGCGAATCACCTGCTCTCCCTGGGAATTTGAATGATAAGCCACTGGTGGAAACACCTGAGCAGAGATTGCCTTGTTTATCACGGGCTAACACATTAACTGTGCCATGATTTTTCTGGGTGTATTCTTCATACCATTTGAGTAGCTTATTCTCTTCTAGTAATTTTTTAAAAGAGCGAAAATATCGCTTTTTTAATTTCATAGTTTTTTCTGTGTCATAGGGTTTCTCGATAAGTTCTTTTTTCAATAAGAAATCATGATGGATCTCCTGGGCATTTTTTGTCAGCAGAGTGGTTTCCGGAAACCCCATAATTGTTGCGAAATCATCAGCCCCTTTTCCAACAAGTAAGACATGCGGAGTTTTTTCCATAACTTTTCTTGCAATTGAAATGGGGTTTTTATGGCGTGTTATTCCTGCAACAGCGCCTGCCTTCAAGGTTTGTCCATCCATTATACTAGCATCTAATTCCACTTCTCCAAGAAGATTAGGTAGCCCTCCAGAACCTACCGTCCAATCATCAAGATTATCCTCTACTATTTTAATAGTTGTTTCCACAGCATCTAAGGCAGTTTTACCCTTTAAGAGCAATGCCATGCCCTTTTTTAAACCTATATCAGAACGAATTGTTCCAGCGATTACCGTTTTTGTCATGTTTCATATCATCAAGTAAACTTGTTCTTTCTTAGATAACTACCTTTTCACTGTTAAAAAAAATTCTATAGCTAAAAAAATACACACTAATAGTAGCTTCTCAATTAAAATGTATAATGGCAAAGCTAAATAAATATTCGAAAATATATATAACTGCAATTCAATTGCAAATAAAATTTACCCAAGAGGGTTCTGTGGTATGAGAAAAACAAAAGGATCGTTCCTAATAATTTTACTTTTTTGTTCAATAGCTATTAGTGTGAATCTTTATCTTGTTCAATTTAAACAATCTATTCGATATACAGCAGCTCTACAAGCTTCTGAAAAATGGACCTACTCAAGTGGTAGCGTGAATAATACGAATAATTCACCCATTGCAGCTGATTTAAATAAGGATGGAAAAATGGAGCTCCTAGTTGGCGTTCATCATGATCTATATTGTTTAAATGCTACTGGTGATCGTCTCTGGTTTTTCCACACAAATAGTTGGATACATGGCACAGTAGCTGTTGCTGATATAAATGATGACGATTATTTAGAGATCTTAGTAGGATCATTAGATACAACACTTTATTGTTTGAATTATTTAGGAGAAGAATTATGGAAATTTACTGATGCAATCAATTCTTTCCAAGGTGCTCCTGTTGTTGGGGATATAAATAATGATGATCAAATGGAGATTCTCATAGGTTCTAATGATTATAATCTCTATTGCATAGATAACGCTGGTACTCAACTTTGGAATTATTCAGGAGCAGGTTCGGAAATTTATAATTCTCCTGCTATAGGTGATCTTGACAATAATGGAGAAATAGAAATTATTTTTGGATCGAGAGATAATAACCTTTATTGTTTAAATGCAACCGGACAACTTCAATGGTCATATGCTACCGGCGGAGATATTTCTTCATCGTCAGCTGCTCTTGCAGATCTTGATGATGATAACGACTTAGAGATAATTTTTGGTTCGCATGATAATTATCTTTATGTTATTAATGCCACCGGTGATTTATTCTGGAGATTTGATACCAACAATAATATCTTTTATTCCTCACCTGCAATAAGTGACATTGATAATGATGATGATTTGGAGATAGTTGTTGGTTCTGTAGATAACACTGTCTATTGTGTTAATTCAACCGGCGGGGAAGAATGGTCGTATGTTACGGGTGATCAAATTTCCGCTTCACCAGTTATTGGTGATCTTGATAATGATGGTTTAGAAGAAATCATTATTGGTTCCGATGATTATTATTTGTATTGTTTGAATAGCACAGGTGATATGGTTTGGAGATATACAGCGGGAAATTATAATATTTTGATACATTCTGCATGCATTGCTGATTTGGATGCCGATGGAATATCAGAAATTACGTATAGAAATGTAAATGGTGATATCATTTGTTTAGAGTTATCTGATGTCAGTTTGTCAGGAGATAATACTTGGGCAAATTTAGGCGGTAGTATTTATCAAACCGGTCATCCAGATACAGATGGGGATTATATTGATGATTTCACTGAAGACATTACTTACTCCACAAATCCAGCACTGAATGATACAGATGGAGATAGCTTGTTAGATTGGGATGAAATTTATTACCATGGAACTGCTCCTACCAAGGCGGATACAGATAATGATAATTTAACGGATGATGAGGAACTAAGTTTAGGAGCAGATGGTTATTATACATTACCTCTTGTAAATGATACCGATGCTGATGGATTAATAGATGGGGATGAATTCCTCTATGGCTCAAATCCCTTAATTACTGATACTGATGGGGATGGAATAGCGGATGGTCAGGAAGTCCATACTTATTCCACTGATCCAATTTTAAGCGATACTGATGGCGATACTCTTTCTGATTATGAAGAAATCTCCGTTGGAAGCGATGGTTATTTAACTAATCCCTTACATGCCGATTCGGATGGAGACGGATTAGCGGATAATGAGGAGCTTACTGAAAACACTGATCCTAATGACTATGATTCTGATAACGATTTCTTATCCGATGGTGACGAATTAACGAATAGTACTGATCCTAATGACAGTGATTCGGATGGTGATGGTCTTAGCGATGGGGAAGAAGTCTTAGTATATGAAACCAATCCTTTGAATATCGACACAGATAGTGATAATCTCAATGATTATGAGGAAATAACTATTTATAGTACAAATCCCAATCTCGCTGATTCAGATGGGG
>JAYEJY010000235.1:0-12303 GCA_034660795.1 Promethearchaeati archaeon
ACCTACAATTTTGTTAATACAACTTTATTTACAGAATTTAATTCAAGTCAAAATATGACTTATCCAACTTATGAAACAATAATTCTTCCTTATCTCGATTTGTATATGGCTAATTGGACAGAGACTTTTTATGATAACATTACTGTTTATGACAATCAAATTATTAATGGGACTGCCTTTTCGGAAAATCAATTTGAAAATATATCTCTCTCCTTAGCACATTCAAGCCAAGAAGATGTTTGGAATATCTTAATGAATATTAATAGCACAGCTGCTAGTAATATAAATTTCACCCAAATAATCATTAAGAATGCTACAGATTTCTTAGATGTTTCATCATTTTACAGTGAATATATTGATTTAATAGGACTGAATCCAGCAGAAGTAGAAGAAGCAATTCAACCACTTATCAGCGTTTTTATAGCGAACATATATACTCTTGGCCCTGAACCGACACAACAAGCAATAGAGAATGTGGTCAATGAGTTTATTGAGCAATTAATTGACCTTATTAATACGTTTTATTGTCCTCCTTCGAGTATAGATGAAGTACCAAACTTATTTACGAGATTTGTTTTATCACCAGATAAACGGACCTCGTTAATTCTAATTCAGTATAATAGCTTCAATAAAACTATTGACGAAAAAGAACAAATGGTCAAAACCATTGACCAAGAAATAGGAGAATTAGCACATTCCCTTGCTGAAGAAATGGGGTTAAATCAAACAAGGATTTACCATACAGGAGATGAGTATGTCTTTGAAGTTTGGGTAACCCAAGCACAAGAAGACGCAAAGTTAATCGATATTTTCACTATTGTTTTTGTATTAATTATTTTACTTGTTATTTTTTGCAGTCTTATTGAACCGTTAATTCCCTTAGCTGTCATAGGTGGTTCTATTTCGATCTCAATGGCATTAATTTATTTTATTTCATTTGCGATGGACATCCACTTTTTATCTACTTTATTCTTAACTGTCACATCCCTCGGGGCAGGTGTTGATTATTGCATCTTTTTATTAGCAAGATATAATGAAGAAAGAAAAAAAGGAAAGGATAAATTTGAAGCCGTTGAAATTTCAACAAAATACGCTGGGGAATCTGTTTTTCATTCTAGCTTAACAGTGATGGTGGGATTTGGGGCTTTAATAATTCCAAACTTCCCTTTGCTAAGAATCCTGGGAATATCTATGATAATTGGAATTTTCATTTCGATAATATCTGCCAATTTGATAGTACCGTCTATATTACTTGTATTAGGGGATATTATCTGGTGGCCAGAAATATTACAAATAATCCTTCGACCACAAAAATGGTTTAAGAGGAAAAAACAAGATGATAAAGATAAACAAGAGGGGAAGAAAGCAAGACCAGACGGACAACCGATTGAGAAAACGAGAAATGATAAAAAGAATAATGAAAAAGCTGACGAAAAGAGCTTTCTTATCAAATTCTCACATTTCGTTACTAATAATGGCCTAATTATCACTCTTGCAACTTTGTTAGTTGCCAGTCCGTTTGTTTATTTCATGTTCAATATGGAAACGAGTACTGACATTATGGGGATGTTATCTAAAGATTTTGAAGGAACAGAAGGAAGAGATATTCTTTCAGCGCAACTCTCCATTGGTGATCCGACACCTATCAAAATTTTATTCACGGACTTAGAGGAACATCCTATGGAAAATAATGTGTTAAAAGATACATTATTTCTGAGTGACTATATTAAGCGACAAAATAACGATGATCAGCGAGGACATAATGCTGAAGTAACAACTGTCTTAACGACTGTTCAACCTCTTGGGTTGCCATTAGCATATGAAAACCCCCAGAGCAGGACTTTCTTTGAGGAACAAATGTTACGTTTTATTGGTAATAACAATCGCTCTTTTATTGTAGAAATTTACTTAGATAAAGATCCATTTGATAGCAACACGTTGGTGTTTTTGGAAAATCTTCCCGATTTAATAGAGAATTCAATAACTAAAGCGAACCTTACAACCCTTCAATCCTCTGAAATCCATTATTTGGGCATTGCCCAGAATTTATATGAAATTAAAAATGTTACAGATACTGCCTATCCTATAGTTATCTCTGTAGTTATCGTTGGAGTATATCTTGTTTTGTTCTTCTTGTTTGGCTCTTATTTCACACCAATAAGATTAATCTTTACCATTGCATTGAGTATTGCCTTTACCTTAGGATTATTACAACTTGTTTTTTCAGTAGGTTTTAATGTACCAATCTTTTGGTTGTTACCTTTAATGCTTTTCTCTATCCTTATGGGATTAGGATTAGATTATGATATTTTCCTAGTAACACGAATTAAAGAATATCATGATAAAGGGTTATCAAATAAAACAGCTATAGCTCACGCCCTTGACCATACTGCAACAATTATAACCTCCTGTGGAATACTTATGGCAGCAGCATATTCTACCTTGTTTCTGTCTAATCTATGGCATCTTCGAGAATTAGGTTTTGCTTTTGCTTTAGCAATTATTTTAGATGCAACTGTTGTTCGTATTATTATTGTCCCAGCAATGATGGTTTTACTTGAAAAATACAATTGGGTAGGACCGAAATGGTTACAACGTTTTGGGAATCAAAACCAAGAACATCCTGAAAAAAAAATAAATTCGAAGGAAAAAAAACAAACCTAAACATAAAAACGTGAAACTGAGACAGGCAACCAGATTCAAATGCATTTTTCTTTTTTTCTTTTATAAAAAAAGAAATGAAAGATAATTTTTACACAATTATCTGCCTTAATATAAGCTTAATCTCAGGAAAATTATTCAATAACTATTTCGTTCACAACAACACAATCGAGGAAAATAATAAATTATGGTACTTGAGATAATCTCATACCTTTAGAGAAACTGAGGAAGACCTAATATGAATAAAAAGTCTGAAAAATATAATTTTGACCAAGTAATAAAAAGGGAAGGAACTAATGCAATAAAATGGGATAATGACTTCATGGAGAGATATCTCGGAGTAAAAGATGCATTACCATTATGGGTTGCGGACATGGACTTCCAATTACCTGACTTTTTAATTGCAGCTTTAGTTGATCGCGCAAAGCATGGAATATTTGGATATACAAAAACGGATAAAAAATACAATCAAGCAATAATCAATTGGTTTGAAAAGAGACACCAATGGAAGATAGAGGAAGAATGGATAGGTTTTAGTCCTGGTGTTGTTCCAGCTATCAATTTTATTATCCAAACCTTTAGTCGACCAGGTGATGGTGTTATTATCCAAGAACCAGTGTATTATCCTTTTGCAGATTCTATAAAGAAAAACGGTCGGAAAGTTTTGAACAATGAACTCATAATAAAAGAGGGAGAATATAAAATCGATTTTGATGATTTCAAAAAGAAATGTGAAAGTCCTCGAGCTAAAATATTCATTCTCTGTAGCCCTCATAATCCAATTAGTCGAGTTTGGAACAAAGAGGAATTATAGCAGCTTGGCGAGATTTGTTTGGAAAACAATATCCTGGTTATTGCAGATGAGATCCATTGTGATCTTATCATGCCAGGTTATAATCATATTCCCTTCCCTAGTATTTCAGAAAAATTTGCTAATAATTCAATAACTTGTACTGCCCCTTCAAAAACGTTCAATTTAGCAGGACTCAAAACAAGCGTTATTATTATTCCTAATAAAGAACTTCGAGATGAATTTATGACAACAATGGGAAATGTTTCAATTCGTGGTCCAACTATTTTTGGTGCTTTAGCAACAAAAATGATGTATGATAAAGGTCAGCAATGGCTTGCTGCTGTATTGAAGTACGTACATAATAATTATAAATTCTTTAAAGAATTTTTAGCCAAAAACCTACCAAAGGCCTATGTTTTTCCTCTAGAAGGTACGTATTTAGTCTGGGTAGATTTTAGGGCTTTAGGAATTGAGGCTAAAAAATTAGATGAGATAATAAAACAAGAAGCACAAGTTGCTCTCGATGACGGAGCAATGTTTGGACCTGCCGGGGCGGGATTCCAGCGTTTCAATGTTGCTTGCCCACGTAAAATAGTAAAAGAGGCATTGGAACGTATAACAAAAGCTCTTAAAGAGCATGTCTAAATAATGACGATAAAAATAGTTTAACTGAAGTCGCCAATGATTTATGAAATAATGGAAATTTGACTGAGAATTTTACTTATTTCAACAGGTTTTGCTAGAAAAGGTATATTCTTGCCCATAACTGCTCTTTGTGCGTTAGAGACATCACCACTAATAAGAATTAAACGTATATCTGAATGACTTTCCATAATCTTCTCAATAACTTCATATCCATTTTTCTTAGGCATTGTATAATCGATTATTACAAGATCTGGTTTATCTTCTAAATTCTTAAATACCTCAAGTGCTTCTTTACCATCTCTTGCTTGGGCAACAACATGGAATCCTTTTTCTTCTAATAGATTAGCAAATAATTCTCTTGTTAAACGATCATCTTCAGCAATCATTATTTTGTATCGATAATTGGGTTTCATCTTATTTTTGTCTCTTTTTTCATATTTTCACGTTAGCATGTAATTATAATTATATCATTTTAGACCTATTTATCCTCGGGTTGTGACATACTATCAATGAAATGACGAAAAAAGATCATTAGAAAGATAAAAACAAGTTTTTTTTCATTTTTAAGGAAAATTTTGAAACTCTGTAATCTTTACTTAGAAATCCACACGATATGCGGACAATTTTACTAGAAAAAAGATAGAAAAAAACAAACAGAAAACTAATTAATTAAAAAATCCTCATTATTAATGAATAGTTATACCTAATTAATAGTAAATAAATAGTTCGATCAAATAAGATGTGATGGTCCTTGTCAAACAACACAGAATTTACTGTTTCCGAAATGATTGGAAAACAAACTTTTACAATAAATGATGAAGTTGTCGGGAAAATAACCAAAATTATAGATCAACCAGACACGCATCAAGATGATTTAGAAGTAGTTTGCGATATAGATAAGGATTTATTTCAAGTGGTCGTTCAGATTTCACCAGAGGTATATCCCATTTTGAAAGAGCCAACGGAGATTTTGTTTTCTAGTCAAACTTTAAATAAAGTTGTTCCGAACGGTATTCAACTTAAACTTACAAAAGAAATTATCGAAAAACATATTGAAACATCGATGGTCAATAGATAATTTGAGATAGTTTCAGTCATTTTTTAACAATAAGTAATAAAATGCCGCTTCCAAAAGCATTTTTTTTACTCAAAAAAGATTATTCTTAGATTATTTAATTAAAAAAATAAGAATTATTATAAAGTAGAAGGAAAGGGAATATATTAGTAACTATTCCTTAAATGACTAAATTACGGATTTGATAAAGAATGACAGAAAAAGAATATGAAGACATAGAAAGCATTCAAATTGAAATAACCACTTGCAGCAAATGGTTTGCCTCAACAGATAATCCTGTTGAATTGTATATTGGTGAACACGAATGGATATTAGATGTAGAAAATATTGATGATTTTGAACGTGGAAATACTGATACTTTCGATCTCGAAGTTCCAGAAGATATGGATTCATCATGGTTCCATTATTTATGCTTCCGGAAAAGAAAATATCTTGGCAAAGATGATAATTGGTGTATCAAAAAAATTAAACTTACAGTAAATGGTAAGGTAGTTTATGAAAAGGATAACCTTAATGCATGGTTACAAGAGAATAATCTCAGCTGGTGTGCACCAGATTTCAAATACGGACAAGCTGGAGAATAAGGTTATCATTTTATAGCCTTATTTCATTTTTAAAAATTTTTTTTTCAAATAATTAAAAAAGAAAAGGAAAAAAAGAAGATATTATTTCCGTTTTTTCCTAAGAATGATAATAGTACAAATAGTTGCAAAACCTGCTAAGAAGGGAAAAATTGGCAAGGGACTTGCGAATGCATCTAACCCACCAAGTTTTATAATTCTGTGATAAAGATAATTACGGGTTCCATTGTTAATGTTAACAGTGAATTCCTTTTTTTCTTCTATAGTCTTCAGAACACCACCCTCAGAATATTCTAACGTTATTGATTTAACATAATCATCAAACGGAAGATAACCTTCGTCAGAAATATACGAGCTGACATCATACATAATATATTCTGAAAGATCGAAGACAAAGGTCCACTTTGTTGTTTCATTCCCAAAGTTCTTTTTCGCTTCAGCTAAGTTATTTTCACCCATAATGTTGAAGGAAGTCATATTTGTTAGAAATTGATGTAGAGTAATATTTTCCAAGAGATCATCGACAGGATTATAGACTTGTTCAATAATTACGGAGGAATTCAACATGGTTTTAAATCCGTTATTGATTTTTATCCAATCCGGTTCAATTAGGGGATAGGTTGCTAAGCTAATTGATTCTCCTAAAAGAATAGTACGATTTTCATAGGAATCCCATATGTAGTTAGTACTAAAGAAATCAGTTGTAGAAAGTTCATCGGAAATAAAATTTGCAGCGCTATAATCAGTATTGGTGATTTTAGCCCAGGAACCACTACCAGATTTTCTATAATAATCATATCTTTTTGTTAGTATATCTATTGCAGAGATATTTCTCTTAGCATCCCATTGTTCAACAATTTTTTCAGTCATACTGTCAATTGTTTTACTAGAATTGAAATAACTTGTTTCCTCAATGATTTTGTGACCCCATGTGTAAATATCACTTACATTCCAAGATCGTTCTGCCCCGGTAACGTTTGGAGCTACTATCATTGTACTCAAAAAGAGACCAGTAACCATTATACTAAACCAAATTTTAGCGAATTTCATGTTTTCACCATCCTTTTTAGCGTGTTCTTTTTATTACTTCTAGCAGTTTTCTTATGAATAACAAATACAGCAATTAAAGGGATAAATAACCCAAATATACTACACCATAATGGATATGCAGATTCTTGTGTTTCTGGCGGTAGATCACCATAGTAAAAAGCTAAGGATTCTTCTTCTTTGGTTTGTTCATTGAGAATGATTTTCGATGACTCAAAAGTTTCGGAGTAATATTCTAAAATTCCACCAGCTGAAAAACCCCCTTCCATCTTATAGATATATTTATCATACCTGGCATATTGATCCTCACCGGCTGTTTCATTATAGAATAAATCGAACATCGCATTACTCATATCGAAAACAAAGGTGTAATTTCTTCTCGTTTCTGTAAAAGTGTCTAAGATTGCTGGTAACGAAGTTTCTCCATTAATTGTGACAGACATATTATTCAGTAGGTCTCCTAGAGTGATGTTTTCAATTTGGTCTTCGACAGGATTATACACCGTATCAATTATACGTGATGAATTAAGAAAAGATTTGAAACCTGCATTAAGGACACCGAAATTCGGTTCTACAAATGGTAAGAAAAGTCCTTGATTAGAATGGAAATAATCTAACACTGTTCGATTATATTGTGAATCCCACTCATAGCCCCATTCTACAAAGTCGGTTTCAATCATATCGTTTGAAATGGTGGTCATATTATAAGACCAAGGAATATAAAAGCTAGTTCCTAGTTGATATAATTGAAGTATCATTTCATCAGTTACGTTATTTTCGGAAGTAATATTAATTCCAACAGAATATTCTGATTTATCGTGAATTATTTCTTTGATATTATCTTCAATATCCTCATAATAACTTTACTCTTCGCTTCTTGTACTATACTCATACATTTTTCCTATTTCCCACGTGCCCTCTTCTGCCGTAATTATCGAGATGGGTGTTAACAGGGATAAAGAGAAGAGTAAACATGTGATTATAGGAAAGAATAGAATGGCTTTTTTGTTAACCATTTAATACCTCCAATGGAATCTATACTTATTATCTAATCTATCTTTATAACTTTATTTCAAAAAGGTAATTGGAGAGAAATAGTAAGAAAATATAAGTGTTACTTTGGTTAACTGGGTTTTCGATAGGTACCCTCCCACTCTTCCCTCATAATGATGTTTTTTGGATTTTTCAGATGATCAGTGCATAAAACACCATGCAAGTGATCAATTTCATGTTGAAATAATTCTGAAAGATCATCAATAAAAGTTTCAGTAATGTGTTTTCCGTCAAGGGTTTGATAGTCAATGGTAATTTCTCGATGGCGTTTAATATTAACAAAAAAAGCAACCTTAAAACAGAAACAACTATCCCAAACATCAAATAATTCTTCACTTTTCTGTGTAATTTTTGGATTCACCATAATTATTTGTCTTTCAGGAGTTTCCATAGCAATAACTTGTTTTAATACACCGATTTGTGGTGCTGCAATAGCTCGGCCTATTTCATAGTTATTTTGAAAATTTCGCAAGGTATCCAATAAATCAGAAGTAAGAGAGGTTAAGGCTGTGTCAAATGAGTGCACTCTGGAACTTTTTTTCCGGAGAAGTTCATTTCCTAATAATAGAATTTTCTTCACTGGCATAAGTAATTACATAGAAACTTTAGCATAAAAACATAAGTATAATATACAAAAAAAAGAAAAAAAAGTCCTCTAAGAAAAAAGGAAAGGAAGAAATTACGAGCTTGAAGTCGTTTTCTTCGCATATTTCTCTCGTAAAACAAAGAAACTTGTAATAACTACCATAAAGGCACCTATAAGAAAGAGAAGGTGACCAATAATAGAGGGAGTCATTTTAGCATTATTGAAATTAAAGCCGACCAAGTTAACTGTTGAAATAGCGTAGGTTATGAAAACCATATTCATCAATAGCAGATTTAGTATGGTGTTTGTTTCTTCGTTTATGTTCATAAAGAACTTAAATGCAATAATAATTGCAAAGACAATCAGGAAAATAAACTCAATATTTGTGGGTAAGAATGATAAGCCAACAAAGGGAGTAAAACCCAAATTGCCTAAACCAACAAATTGTCGAATATAATAATAGCTTGTGAAATCAAAAATTGCTATTACAAGTACCCATAAGAGAATAACGAATTTCTCAAAGATACTTAATTCCTCTTTCTTACCAAATTGCATCGCAAAAAAGACAATTGCTCCGATTGTTAATACAACTAGAACCAGAAGTCCCGTGAAACTTAAACCAACGTCCATGAATTGATCAAGGAAATTCGTTGATGGTAAGGCAAAGAGATTGTTATTTACGAACATTGGTGCGAAAAAGTGACCAAATAGATACAACAAAACATACGCAAAGGCAAGAATTATTGTAATATTTAGTACTAATTCCTTCTGTTTGGGTAGATACATCCATACAATAAAACCAATTATCGCAAAAATCCCAATAAAATCAGCTATTCCAAGAAATATTACATACGCATGAGTATAATATTCCATTAAAGTTGTGATTTCTTGTAAAAAGTACATTGCTACTCCCACAAGACAAACGGTAATAGCTACTTGGAAAAACATGTTCAAAAGTTTGTTATCTTTAACAACTTCCATTTTGATAGACGTCTCCGTAGTTTTTTTATTAAATAGATAATACACTTTTAGAGAATAAAAATGTTGACCCTTATTAAACAAAGAAGGTATTGGAGTTTAAGAAAAAAAGTTATTATGATAGGATAAAAATCAAAAAGTAAAAGCAAAATGTTTACCTTTTTGAATTTTGAATTTGATGAATACACCAAGGAGAGTACTCAAGAATAAACATGTACCTCCGAGAGGTATCCGGATGAGATAGAGAACATGATTTGGTTGCAAGTATTGAAAATCTGCAAGATAAGCCATCATTACTATGAAATAACCCAGACTAAAAATCGGCGTTAGAATACAACTTACATACAAGCCATGTGTTCGATACGAGGCTAAACCTACCGCAAGGCCTGTAATAATAATTAGAAGCATAAAAATAAACAGAGATAAAACTTCTTGCCCCCAAACAGAAAGACTGGTATTAAGAATGGCCTCTGTTAGAAAAATGGCGAAAATTATAAGCAAAATCCCAATAATAGCACCAGAAATATCTTGAATTAACTTGAATTGTGTTTCTTCTTTAAGGGATTTAGTAGTATGATTATTCATATTATTAGAATAATATATTCATATTATTAGAATAATAAATTGTCTTATTTGATTGTTTCTAACAACTAAGAGAGAAAAATAACAGAAGGTGGTTATTTACTTTAATCTTTGCTTAATTAAAAAGAAAGAGTTATATTATATTTCAAATTTCTTATACTATTAAATAAATTGCTTAGATTATTTTGAAAAAGTCATCTCAAGAGGGAAAAAACTGTTCTTCTTAGAAAGCGGTTAAAACCTAATCAATAATGGTGTGGACCATGAAAACGTATTTAATAAAAAAGTCTCAAGTTTTATTTATTATCGTACAAATTATTTTGTCAAATTATGGATTAATAATGCCAAATTATGCGCAGAAAGCCCCAATAAATTATGAAGAATTGGCTTATTATTGGGCACCAATTTGGTATCAAGACACAGTCAGTAATAATTATCCAGCAGATTATATAACAAATTTTGATTTTGATGGTGATTGGGCAGGAAATAACAATTGGGAAAACCTGGATAATAACAAAACATATGGATATGTCTATTATTCTGTCGTTGAGACAAACACTCATTGGTTTTTAGGCTACTATGATTTTCATCCTAGAGATTGGGAAAAAATTGATACAAGTCTTTTGTCCCATGAAAATGACATGGAAGGTGTTTTGCTTGTTATTCAAAAAGATGACCACTATGGCAAATTTCTCTGTATGGTAACAGAAGCTCACAGTGAAATTTATCAATACACCGATCAAGATGCTGCCCCTTCTAATCAAATTAAAGAAGGACAAGAATCGATTGATGGAGATGTAGCATTTGAAAATAGTATTGACTACCAGATCTCCGTACCCTTTACAGATGATACCCATCCTATTGTATATGTGGAAGGAATGCGACATGGTGTTCATGGAGCTGATCGATGGGAAAGTGAAGGCTTCCCAGAAAATGACGGAGTAATTTATCGACCCTCTGGGTTAGCAGAAGAACCCGAAAGCGGTAATGACAGGGATGTGGGATATGAATTATTATCAATAGATATTCTATGGGAAAAACGTTTGGGACCGTATGGGAGTGGATATGCCTTTGAAAATTTCAATAGGTTCGATGGTGATACCTATGGTCAAGATAAAGCACTGGCGCCTTGGGGATGGGATGATGGAAACGACGGGCCTACTTTTGCTGGAGAGATTTTTTACAATCCCCTTGATTTAACAAATGTCTATTTTGATGATTTAGGAGATTATTCCTTCATTTATACTTACAATCCATATGTTCTGATTGTTCAACTTGATGCTTATCGAATAAATTGGCAGACTGATGCAGGGAAAACTGTTGATGGATATTTTAACTTATTCTTATTCGATGGACAAGGAAATTATAAGCATACGAATTATGGAGATAGTGTGCTTGATGGGGATTCGGGCATACAATATTCCTGGCGGGAGAATCTCTATACCAACCAATGGTATGTACTCCATGAGCAAATTCCAAGACCTTTTTATGGCATTAATTATCCTTCCAAACCGTTTTTTGGTATAAGAAGTAAAGACTGGAACACGATAGTCAAAGATGATTGGTTAATGGAAGAAGAAGACACATATTGGTATGGGGGACAAAATGTTTCCACTTTTGAGAGTAGACCAGTAAGAAACATAAGCGAAGGGGAAAATCAATACTTAGATTGGATTGGATCGGAAGCTAATATTACATTACTTATAGAACCCACCAGTACTATTACCTTACCAGAATTTAATGTAACAGTAGTCCTTCCTAGAAATATTAACCTCATTTTATTTATTGTTGGCCTAACAGGTGGGGTGGTACTCCTTACTATCTTAGTTATTATTGCTCATAAGAGACGTAAAGCTAGAAAAAAGGAATAACCTAAATTTTCTTATCAGAAAGCTTAATAGCCATTTATTTAAATGGAAATTATTCAAGAGTTATTCTAGTGATTCTATGGAATGCCCTCGCTGTCGAAAAGTGCGAAATGAAAGAGTACATATGAAAGACGTTAAACGTAAAGGCGGTTTTCACAAACACACAAAATATATTTGCCCAGAATGTGGATTAGTCCGGATGAAAAGAAACCGTAAGAAAAAAAGAAGAAGATAACATATCTTTTATTTTTGTAATTAATACCCAAAAAAAAAGCAGAAAGATATCCATAGGAGGAAAGAAGTAATGTGGTATGAAAAAGTCTTACAAAGTGGCTTATTACCTGATTGGATTATAAGAATAGGGATTCGGTATATGATTCGTCAGTCAATTAGGAATGAGATACAAGAGGTTTCTGAAAGACAACAATACCTTA